>JASJEA010000070.1 GCA_030064935.1 Crocosphaera sp.
ATTGAATCCTGGCCAAAACCGAACCCGTAACAATGTGGCCCTTTTTCTTCCCAGATTCCCACGGCTTAACCGCTTTCCCTAAACAAGCATGAAACCGACTTAAGCCAATCCGTTTAGTAATTGGCTTCCCACTCTTTCCAAACTTCCGAGGCTTAATTCTCCTAAGCTCCTTACCATCAGCATCAAGGAACTGCTCAAAGGGAAAAATCTGACAGAGAATGATGATGCGATCGTAAATTCCTAAGTCAAATTGATTAAAAGCTTCTTGATAAAAAGCATATTTAGGGTTAGCTAAAAAAGCCTGAAAAGCTTTCCTAATCTCAATCCTACGCTTCTTAAGTCTTACAATCTGAGAAGCTAATTTAACCAGTTGAGGACTAAAACCATGATTTTTAACCGTCCCTATAGATTTTGTAACTTTTTTTAACCAAAATTTACGCCAGCCAGGATGCTGATTATTATTACTAACAAATAGCCAAATACCATCAACCGTATCATTGGATTGACGCTTACTATTTTTAGCTTCTGGGAACTCAGTATGAAGTAAACTTCTAGCACGGTTAACTAAAGGCTTTAATTCCCTATTAATCCTCTCATGTTCTAAGAATAACTGATAGGTTTGATTAATCTCAGGGGTTTTAGTAGAAAGGAAAGCAGAAGGGTTATTAAGATTAAGCCAACCACAATAAGCTAAGGCAGTAGCGTCATGATAATCATCCTTATAATCCCATCGGCAAAGTTGACGATAGGAAGTTAAATCACGATTACCAATTAAGCGAACTTCTTTGCCAGCGTTTAGTAGAGAATGAATCCATAATTTAGAATAATTACCCGTCGGCTCCATGATATAAATGTCACCTAAACTTATTAACTTTTCAAGGTGCTGTAAATTGGTTTCTATCTCAGAGAAATAGGCTTGATCATAAAAATCAGTAGCCTTAGTTATGGGGTAGTCGAGATAGTCACTAAAACACTAAAACTTATCGGTACTGCTACACATTGGTAACAACCGATATCCAAACCGACAATGATTTTATCATCCATAGTTTTGTGTTTTAATTGGGGCATAATGTTGACCCTTTTAATCCCTATCGTCTTTTAATGCCCAAAGCCAGAAACGGCTGATTACTATAGAAGACAGAAGAGATAAAAGAGTCATGGGGATAGCGTCTATCAATAATTAAAGACCGAATCGTCTAGTTAGTTTAAAAGACAGAATTATCCCCATTTAGAGAAGGTAGCTAACCCCCTCTATTCCCCCTACTGTAAAGTAGGTAGGATACAGAGGCTTAGCTATCTTGAGAGTTTAAATACTCATGCAAGTATTCAGGACAATTAAAGAGAATATCCTCACTTTCATCAAAATTGAAAACCTTAATAGTTCCGTCAAAAAAGACGATTTCTAGTAAACCGTTTTTAATTTTTAGAGAGTCAACTCCCACGCATTGAAACCAATGCTTATACGGAGTGCCTTCAACATGATCAGGAACTTCTACTAAGACCAAAGACAAATAATGTTGAGTCATGGTATCATTGAATTAATAAGAAAAGTTTGTACATTATGTTCAGTTGTTAACCGTTAACCTAATTTAGACATTTAGGTTAACTTTTTTCTATTGGCTGAGGGAAAAGTAACTCTCTAGCTCTTTCTTGAAGTTCAGGGATGAAACGATATAAATAATATTGTTTTAAGACGGTTTCATCCATACCTAAGCGACGAACTAGCGAACTTGCTTGTAGTAGAAAAAAATCAACTAACTTATCATCTTTGCTAAACAAGCTATTACAAGAAAGTTGCAATCCTGTAATGATGCCATGCAAATCAAGGGATGTAAATGACGTAAATATGAATTTTTCTCCATATTCAGTCAACTCCCTTCTAAGATGATCTGCGAGATAATTCAAGTCAATCCTCTTCCCTAGTTGGTCAAGACAGATATCGATATCCTTAAAATCAACCTTAATACCTTTTGTCAAAACTTCACATTCAGACACATCTTGATGTTGTGTAACGCAAGAGACTAGATGACAAATCTGATCGTTTGAACAGTTATCAAAGCTAATATTCAAAGCATTATGAATAGGGATTAAACAGTCATTGCAAGGGTGTACAATCCTGTCACAAGGAATACCGTCAAGGAAATGAATCTTAATAGCGTTCCAATAACTATTTGATTTAGGGAATACCCGAAAAGTAGGTTTTTTTGTCATTGAATAAACTCCAAAAAATTAACTTAGTGAACCAATGATCAGAGCTATGTTTTTCTCTGATTAATTCTTGTAAATCCGTAGCCCATGCTTCTAACTTTTCAGTAGGCACATCCTCCACTTCATCATCATCTAAATCATCAGGGTGTGGTTCCTCATCTTCTCCATGCCAACTATCAAGAATGCCCTCTAAAACTTCCCTAGGATTAAGCCCTCTTTCTCTGGCTTTATACTCGAACTCTTCCAACAAACCAGAGTCAACCTTTATCCACCTTTCATCCTTCTTTTCCTTGCGACAAAAACGAGATTTAATCAAGTCAGAAGTAATAAGATGGGGTTCAACGGCATCCACTATCATCTGCCATTTTTCTATCAACTCATCTCCCCAAAACTTGGTAAGGTATCGAGCCTGATATTCATTCTGAGGTAAGACAGTGAAGCCCGCACAAATGAGGTCTTTAATCACTCTAGAAGCTTTGATAATTTTATCCACGTACCAATGAGATTGATGTAGGACTTTTTCGCAGAATTGCTGCCAGGTTTTATAATGTTCTTTGTAGAACCGTTTAGCCTTAAATTGGAATGCCCAAAATCCAAACTTAACCCAAGCAAACTGGTTTTGTTTTAACTCCTTCAAACAACTTTCATACATGGCCTTAGAATCATAAGTATACTCATGAGAATCAACTAAGGAAGACAATATATATTGTTGCCATTCTGGGAGCCCTTCATCATCATCATCGCTTAATTGGAAGTCTCCTTGACTGGGAAAAGCATCGTTTTGAATGCCCCATACAGAAGCCATTGAACCATAAGCAGACTGACAATTAGGGTCGTCATTATCGATTACGTTTGAATGGGAATAGTCTTGATGACCATTGCAATTAGGACAAGTGTGATAACCTGTTTTCCTAATCTCATTGATGGACTTTTCACCCTTAATTGTTTCGGAGTGCTGGCAATAACCACACGAAAACAGGTAGTAAAGCATGGTAGAAAATGGGGAGAAATTCCCCCATGAAAACTTGATATTTAGACTTTCGTCTTACTTTTAGTGACCGATATAAAACAAACTCCAGGCAATGCTTAATAGGCGTTTCCTCTCTTGATGGTTGGACTGAGAAACTACAGTTAATGTGATCCCTCCACTATGAACGCTTTAACCTAGGTTCCTTTGAGGGGTCAACTTTGCTGTTGTTTACTTTCACTACTTTAGTAGGTTTTTAGTTGCCTGTCAACCTACTAAAGTAGGTTTATGCGTTAAAATGAATGAAGACACAATTACTACTGATAAATCATTGAAAGATCTGATCGAGCAACACGGCTACACTCAAAAATCTTTCGCTAAAGCTCTTAATCGAGCATATTCTACTGTTCAATTTTATGTGGCGGGACAGAAGAAACCGGGCTGTGAGATTTTAGCGGATATGTGCCGATTGCTTGATGAGTCACCGAAAACAGTTATGAAATCTTTAGGGATTGATGTAACTGGGATACCCAATGATGTAGAGTCCACCGATTAACCCATAACCAGGGGGGTCACTCTCCCCCTGATCGTTTTAATAGAATCCATGTCTACTGTAACCAACTTTCATCTAATAAAATTCTTGCCACTTATACCTATGGGCACGCCTTTAGTGTTCTTACACCTATTCGATAACCCCTTAGTGGGGGGTATGAGAGCGGTTATCGAATAGTCGTCTTTGCCTAACGCCCTCTGGGAAAATTAACAAGTTTGACACCTTATATATAGTCCAAAAGTGTCGAACCCTCAAAACCCAGAACAGACGGGTTGTATCCACAGCCACAGCTTCCCAAACCACCAATATAAGGAGCATTAAATGAAAATTACGATCCATCAAACCAGACAAATCAAACAATACGAGCCACGACGCATTGAAGTGACCATCGACACAGTTGAGGACAATGTAGGGGACAACTGGGAAGACTTCACCAACGGTGTTATTGAGTCCATTGATCGCCTTCTTTACCCTGAGAATCATAGAGAAGTCAGTGAGCATGAAAAAACGATTAATCATGTTTTACCAAATGCAGAGCATGATTTTGACGTTTTTTAATTAATGGGTGAATGGACATGGATTCTAATTTATTCACAGGGGAATAATTAATTATTGAATTGGCGACATTAATTATGAGACAAACTCAGAAATATGTAAAAGCAACCCAGATATTAACCACTAATCATTCTAGTCAAGAGCAACTATATCAAGAGTTGAACAGGCTGGGATGGTGGTGGAATGCTAAGTTAAAAGAATGGGAAAGGAATGAACAACTAGCAGAACCACCAATGGAGGGATTAAAGATGAGATTATGGGGAAACAATGAAGAAATAGAGGACTATGCCGATTTAATCATTCAATTATTAAGAGAAAATGGTTACAGTATTGTAGATAAATCTCAACCTTATTTATGTCGTCCTCCACAGCAAAATAAATCTAGAATTTACTTACATATAATAAATAACAACAGATAAAAACTTTATGGCTGATACTCCTACCCCTGCTAACTTACACGCCTACTACTGCGAAACTTGCCACGGTATTATTGTAACTAATAATCCTGCCAAAGTTGACGAAAAATATCACCTAAATTGTCCATTTTGTAGTGATGAATCCTTGGTGTTACTCGATAATGAACTATACCAGAATGACTTTGATGATAATGCTTTTCCTCATCCTCAAAACTTACTGCTTAGACAATTTTTCATGAACCTGGATGATAGTGCCCTTCTGTTTAGTATTTTCGGTAATGGTAATCCAATGGAAATTATATTACAGGCCACTGAATATCATGATGATTATGATCATCTAATCATCCTTATAGACCAGTCTCTCAATATTGACTGCCAACTATTTCTACAGAACGATGGTTTTTCGAGTTGGAGAGGGACGAGCAATAATTTGATTCAACGGCTAGAAACTTTGAGGTAACGAATGAAACAACTAGAACTATTCGAGTTCGCCCACCTACCGAATAGTTCTGATGCTTCGAGTAGTAGCTTAACCCACTGGGAGCATGAGAACCAAAATAGCAAATTAAATAACCGTAGCCAAAATGCTCCCCCAAGAGCACCAGAGGAAGATGAGGAAGTATTCGATAACCCTAATAACATCACAGAGTTAGCGGTTAGCGAATACCAGCCAGGGGGAACAGCGTCAAAAAACAATAAATATTACCGTTTTTCCTATAAGGACAAAGGCAAGGTCATCCATACACATATAAAAGGCGGTAATACTTGCAATAAGATAGCTATCGAGAGAAAGGAACAAGTGGAGCGTTGGATACTCTTACACACTCCACCTCAAGAAATAGTTAAACGAATCAAGCAATGGTAATTTAGGGTGAGCAGCTTGATGGCAATAGTACACTACAATAGTATTACTTTATAGCTGGTTTAGACAGCTTCTTGTCGGGGCTTAACCCTATTGAATTCGTTAAAAAATGTGGACGATTGGATAACTAAAAGCGTAGTATTACTAAATAATGTACTATTCGATAACCCGATAAACAGGATCACAATGCGGAGTTATTCAAAGCTCGTTTGAGTAGTCCGGAATCAGTTTCAACGTAAGGCTGCAAATTAACCAAACTAACATGGCCAGTAAGCCTGCGAATGGTTTCCAAGCTAACCCCTTGATTGTGTAGATGAGTAACTTGGGATCGCCTCCCTGAGTGAGTGGCAATTTTCTCATGACCCATTCCGGCTTTAATAACCGCTTGCTTCATATATTTGTAAATCCCCTCATAACTAATGGGCTTCTCAGGATTACGGGGACTGGGAAACAAATAACCCGACTCTTTCGGCTGGTACCGTTCCAGATAAGTTTTGAGTTTGTCAGAGGCGGGAACTGAAAGCGATCGCCTTTTCCCTTTGCGAATGGACGCAGGGAAAAATATCTCATCCTTGACAATTCGTTTAACCGGGTCTTTGTATACATTGTCTACGATCAACAACCTGGCCTCTTGAGAACGACAAGCGGTAAACCGGAGAAGTGCCCAGATGGTTTGATGGGTGATTGATCGTCCATGTTTTTCTAACTTTTGCCATTGGGTTGCATTGAGTACCTTAACTTGACCACCAATTGTCATTTTCAAAATCCTCTTTGAGAAAAAAAAATAACTACAGACTTAAGACAAATATGATATTAAATCTGTAGTCATGAATTTATTATGAAACTTTCAACTTAACTCTAATATACCCACAGTGTGCTTTGTAGGTATTCAGGGGAACTACCGAAAATATATATTTCCTGTAGTTGCTGATAGTAACTACTCAAGATTAAGCTAGAAAAAAACAATCAATTTAAGCTTATGATTCGTTCTGCTAATTTCAATACTTTGGTCGATGGGTGCGACCACATAGAGCAATTATTCGACCTTTGTGCGAGAGCTTTATACGACAGATATCCTTCTAGTTACGTTACTACTGGAGTCGCTTCAACTGGCGCAGACATTAAAAGTCGAAATATTAATCATTGGACAGGTAGCTTAACTATCGAGAACAACATTGCGGAGGAGTTCTCGGTTATCAACTACACAACAAAAGTTGACAAGGGACACAAAGCTTCTCAAACTCCCTGGCTATTGGTCAAAAATCTGGGTTCTGACACAGATACGCCCGGCGGAATTTTTGCTTAATGACTTTTGCTATCCCACTCCCTGGAAGTCCCGTGGGGATAAGTATTCCCCTCGGTGATGGCTTGCGTCCAAGCTTACCGAGACCTCCTGGGAGAGTTCCTGGCATCCCAGGGTCATCCTTGCAGTGGTTGACTCCTGCGGCCGCTTGTACTTTACTCGGAACAAACTGTTTCAACCCCTTCTCGAACAAAAAACCTTGGGAAGGACAGCCAGGAACCCAAACAGTCCGTTATCTTGCTAGGTGTGAGTTTAAGGGGGTAAGAAGACGAGTCTCTACTGGCGCAATCATTCAGAGAACAGAAAGCCATACTGTTTTGACTGTTTTTGGTCCCGTAAAAAGTTTGACCACAATCAATCAGCCTTTTCACTCCTTTTCAGACGCTGTCTTTTTTGAAACTGTAGGGACGGATTTCAATGGGGATGAGTTCGTGTCTACCAGCTTGTTATTGATGACCTCTGTTATTGCGGATACACAATGGAGCATAACCGAAGTCAACATCTCCCTGAAGAGGGCCGATCAAGATGACGATCCCCCGTTACGTCCTACTTTAGTCGGAGCAGACGGATTACCCACTCCTATCCCTGTCCCTTCTGGATTATCGACTCCTCTCCCAACGGAATTCCCTTTAGAAGACCCTTTTAGTATTGCTATCCCTGAAGCCCCAATCATTAATCCTTTTCCAGAGACAGACTCCAGTCCACTGCCAGAAATAGCCTCTTCTCCAGAGCCGTTCCCGCTTCCCATCCCTAATGAGCCCATCAATCCACCATCTCCTCCGGCACCACCCACAGAAGCAGAACCCCCCGTGACAATCTTTCCTCCTTCCAACGCCCCAACGACTGAACCGCCTCGCCCGGATATATCCCCTCCGGTTCCACCGCCACCACTAATTCACACTTTTGTTCCTTCTCCTGGGATTGTTAAGCCGACTAAGCCAGAGGTTAAGGGTGGAATAAGCAACGGACCACCAAAAACAATCCAAGACTTGAGCCCGACCGTGACGTTAGCACCCCCCATTCCGGGTATAACGTCAAGTCCCTCCCCTCCTGAATTGCCCCCGGACTTGTCCATACCAATTCCCCTCCCTATTGAGCCGGGGCAATCCGAACCCGAAGAAACTCCAGAAGTCGAGCCGAATTTAGAGCCAACGATTCCCCAAGAATCACCTTTCTCTGAGGAAGATACTCCTCTCCCAGTCCCTGAGACCGTCCCCGATTCTGGAGTTAATCCCTTCCCTCCAGAAGAATTACCACAAGAAGATTCGGCGATCACAGAAGAAACTCCTGAGAGCTTGCCAGAAGTTCCTGAACCATTTGACCCTACAGAGGAACCAGACCCTGAAGGTGAAACACGAGAATTTCCTCCATCAACTTTAGTCCCCCGCTCACCACCAGAGATAGAAATCCCTGTCTCAGAGGTATTCATTCCCCCTCCTCTGCCAGAACTTGAAATCTTTGACACTCCCAGTCCGCAAGGGGGTGCTCAAACAGAAAGAGAACCACAGCCCGAACTAGAACCACAAGTAGAACCTGATGTACAACCAACTCCTGAAGCTCCACCAACAAGAGGACCGGCTCCTAGCCCCGCTCCTTTCCCCAACCCAGCACCAACAACAGCCCCAACAACAACGCCAACAACACTGCCCATTCCTGAAATTCCTTCTGTTCCTGGGATTCTACTCCCACCCAGTACAACTCCACCAGAATTCCCTGATACCACCCCAACCCCAACAACAGTACCCACAACAGCCCCTACTCCTAATAATCCTACTTCCACACCGACAAGGACTCCTACTACTAATTTTGTCCCCTCCCCAGACCCTATTTTCAATCCTCCTTTGATTCCCCCCAATCCTGTTCCAACAAGGAATCCAGGCACTGAGACGACTCCCACGACCGATACGCACGTTTGTGACCCGTGCATTACTAGCGTGAGAACAAACGTGCAAAGAAATGGGGACAAATTAAATGGGATTAATACTGCCTTGCAAGCGGCTGACTTGGCATTACTTAAGGAAATCAATGAAAAATTAGGTCCTAAAGTTGATGGTGGTTTGTCTGGATGGCTTAAGCGATTTTCTAGCTCTTTAAGATTAGATAGAGCAATGCAAATTCTCAATACAATGCTGTTATTGCACAATGCAGCACAACTTAGCCGTAATTTATTCGACTCACTTAGTTTCTTCATTGACTCAGGACTACAAGTAGTAGGACTAAAAGATGAGGACGATAATCCGCTAGACATTAGTATGTTGGTTGGGGACTTTGTGTCAACTCAAATCAAAGCTATTGTCGGGGAAGAAATCTATAATGGAGTATCCGAAAGCTGGAAGAAAACCAGTGCGATTTACACAGCCGCTATTAACATTTACGAGCTAACTTTAAGCAGTATGGCTGGGATTGCAGAAGGGTTAGAAATTGTAGGACAGTACACTGGAAAAATAGGAAACTCTCTTAAAAAAGGTGGGGTGGTTTTAGAAAACGCTTATAACTGGATGGATGAATTTATCAGTGTTAAGACTGGACGTTTTGGGTCTGTTCAAAAAGTAATCAATGAAATACAAACTGCCGAGGAAGTAGTCAGTAGCTTGACTGAAGTCACGGAACAAGTCAAAGAAACTCAGGAGAATGTATCTGAAATCAGAGAACAATTTAGAATCATCAAAGACAATAATCTACTAGCAGAAGAGGTCAAGGCAGAAGCAGAAGCAGAAGGGAAAAATAAGAGTAATTCTCCTACCCTTAAAACCTCAGATTTAAATAAACCCTCGGAGTAAATCAGGATGGCTTTACCAGACGGATTCAATGATTTTGAACACCTACAAGATACTATAAGAAAAGTTTACAACAGAGAAGTCCGAGACTCTTTCTCTGATTTAGGAGGAAGCAACTGGACTCCTAATATAAACAGTCCTAGAGCTTCTCTAAGGCAAGCCTGCACCATCAAAGATAACGACAATGCTTTGACTATGCTGCTGCGTCAAAACTTGTTTTTTCTATCTCTTAGAAAAGCAAGAGATTACCAAGCTCCTATTATTGGAATGCCTAAAGGTTCTTTTGACCCTATTAGAAAATACCGACCTCAAATATTCCTATATTTCAAAGAAGATTTAGCCGACGTGGAAGAGGATTATGGACCTGTTTACGGACGGATTAGCTTTAGGCTAATGGATAAAGATTCAGAAAGTATTACTAAATCCGATTTGACTGTTATTGCTAACAAATTAAAAACCTTGTTTGGGAAAGATAATGGATATACTTGGAAGAAAGGGAAAGAGTATTTTAGTTATACAGATAAAACTAAAGGATATCAATTACAGATACTGGCTTTTAGTAAGACCGAAGCGAAGAAAATAGTTGAGAGAGTTTTAGATATTCAGGGTCATACCTTTCAAGCGAAAAAGTTCAACAAATCAGAGAATGATGCTCCGGCAGAAGCCTATCCCACGATTCCTCCTAATCAAAATATCTTAGGGAAGCAGACGAAAGAGCCCCGTCGTAGGCCGGTCGCTACGGTGAGATTTCAGTATGGGTTGGCAAACGTATGGGGACATCCTGACCTTATCCCTTTGTATGACCGGTCTTTCACTTACCTAAATGCTTTAGTCACTGAGTTCTAACCATAGCTTTGTGATCCTTCCCTTTTGATTGGAGTTTTTAGCCAGAAGGCCTATAGACCTTCCGTGAGGATTTAGCTCCGTTAATCCCAGGGTATAAAGGGAAATAAGTTAATTTATTTTTTGGAGGAAGCCTTTATGGGCCGACGATTTGAAGAGTTAGAACGGTTTCGCAACCACTTAATTGCGGCTGATATAAAACCGACGGCCTTCTCTGCTGATAACGAAATTCGTAAATACATGGAATGGAAAGCTGACCCTGAACTTCGGAAGCGACCAAACGCAAGCAAGGTTGCGACGGGTGATAGGAAACCAGTCGGACTCAAAGCCTTTGGTTTGCCTTCGACGAACAACGGTGATGAAGTTCAGATAAAACTAGGTGAAAGGGCCATCACTCAGATTAAGGCTCTAGATAATGCTCTGAGAACCCCTCTAGAGTTGACTCTAGACAATATTCCAGATACATTCACCCCTCTGAACGGATTTCAGCCAGCAAAGGTTGTCGCAGGGGTAAGGTCTCAGGATCCCTCTTCCGTACCTTCCAAGATAACGGGAAGATCCTACAAAAAAAGAATTGATACCACTTACACCTTTGCTTTTGGGAAGGGTGGGGCTGGGAATGAGACGGAATTCGCCCAACAAGAACGTATTATTGCCGCTTTCTCAAATGGATATGTTGTTACCTTCAAGCCCGAAAGTTTGCGGAGGAACTGATTGTGATTAAAGAAAGAGGAAAAGAGGCTTTGACTCTCTGGGTCGCCACTGGAGTGGAAACTGATGCTAATAGCATCATTGCCAAGCTTAGCTATTGCAACAGAGCTATTGATTTATTTCTGGATGGACAGTTACCTATCGATGTTTTTTTAGACTCAATTGAGGCTCAAGGAGTTGACATGGATGACTATGCAGAGACAACAGCTAATAACTTAAATCTTTTTGGTTTAGTTTAATTGTTTTTTTATTGCGATTTTCACAATGAGCATTGAATATCAGTTTACAAATTCAGCTAATTGGGATTTGTTCTGGAGCGAAGAACGGAAGGCGACTGTACGAAGGGGGGTTATCGACCGTTTTTTCCCAATAACCCCGATAGCCCCTGGGATAGCTCTCTCTTCCAACGTGGTAGCGATTTGGTGTCAAAACACAGAAGCCCCAAAGAACTGGCGTTTCGGAGCTAGGTACTTTATCGAGATAGAGACAGGAATAACAGTTAAGTCTGACAGTCCCAAGACTGTTTTGAAAACGGGGAAAATCTATCTAAACCAGATAGAAATAATTGAAATCCCAAATTATTCTAGTACCTTTTCTCTCAGGATCGATATTCCTTACTGGCATCGTAGTTTTGACGTAAAAATTTGGGAATACGTCGGAGACAATCGAAATACAATCCAAAGAAAGTTAGACGAATTGATTGGCAATCCCTTGTCCTAAGTTAAGAGGTAATTATGTTTAGAAAGAAAAAGGAAAGGTACGAGTCAAAGCCTGACCCCCCCGACTTAGTCACTTATTGCTTGATTACTTTAGTCATTGTAGTAACGCTTGGTTTCAGTTTCTCAATCTCCGCTCTAAATGCTATTAATGCCAACTTTAGATATGCAGAGACGAAATCGAACGCAACTATCCCAGAACTCCCTATATCCACGTATCCTGTTAATCCTTAATCAATACTATCCTTGGTTAATTGTTGTGGCGATCGCTTACTTGTTTTTTCTTCAATCTTCCTTACTCTTTGCTAATCCTTCAGAACCACAAACAATGGTCAGAACTATTGTTCAAGAGAGGAAAATTAGTTACACCAAGTATCCTAAAATACTGTTTTTTATAGGGGATAAGAGCAACAGAGGGAAAGGTCAATTGATTGCTGTTAATACTAAGGAAGCTAGTATTGATGGAGCGTTTAAAGCCTTAAGTGGTGTGGGGGGGAAAGAGAATCAGCCCATGCGGGGACCAATTCCCTCGACTGTAAATTTAGAGAAGATTAGTTACTGGGTTCAAACCAGCCCGCTAACTCTATCTAATCCTGGCATAGCTGGGAAGTTCTTTAAAATTAATCCACATTTAGTTAAGGTTCAGGGGGTAACTAGAGGTGACTTTGGAATTCATGCTGATCGCAATGTTCCTGGTACGGCTGGCTGTATTGGTATCGAGTCCGAAAAAGACTGGGAGGATTTCAAGCTACTGATAGCTGATTACAATAGGGCTGGATTAAAGGAGATTCCTTTAATCGTTAGCTACAAGTGATTAAATTTTCTTATCTATCAGCGAAAAATTAGCGTTTTAGCGATTCTAATTGATTAGTGTTGCTTATCAAACGAAAAGCGAGGGCTTGAGTCTCCCTCGCTTTTTCTTTAGGCTTTATAAAGTACGGTCTTTATCTTTCTGGAGCAGGCCAGTAATCAAGTACCTCACACTTCTCTCTCGGCGGATTGACTACTACCTTGTCGCTCCCAGGATAAGTAAGGTACAAGTCCCCTCCAGAAAATTTCTTGACCATAAAAATCTCTCCCTTATAACGAGCTTTTTTCGGCTCTCCTTTCGGCTCATAAGCAGATTATCCTGGTGTGTCATCAGCTATTTCAGTCAGGTCTCGCAGGAATGTCTCCTTTAGATCATCGGAGAAATATGAGAAACGTTTCAGCATCACACGCGCTAATTCGTCGTCTGACAACCAAGGTGCTCGATCTGCTTCAACTGCTTCAACTTGGCTCTGTGAAGGAATTACAGCTTCAGTAACTGCTTCAACCGACTGAAGCAGTGTTGAAGCTGCAAGTCCCATGTAGTCAGAGGTTGAAGCAGTTGAAGCAGTTTTCGCTATTCCGGCTAAATACGTTTGCCCGGCGAGAGACTTTACCTGAGTCTCTCTCATTTTCTTAATCTTCGGAAACAATTCGAGGAACCGTTTATAGATTTGATTCGGCCCTTTTATCGTCTTATCGTAGGGGTTTGTTTGGTCGTGCCAGACAGCCTTTTCCCGTCCGTACCCATCATCGAAAACCTCTAGCGTACCAGTAGCCTTGTACCACTCTCGAAGGTCATCCCAGAGGTCTTTTATGTAAAGTTTTGCATCAGGCTTATACTTGATGCCCTTGTCTTGAACGAAGTCCCATAAGTGGTTACTTTGTGCCTGTATTTCTTCAAAAGCTGCCTCAGTGGGTGAGTAATCAATACCATCCTTCAGAAGCAAAGGTAATTGCTCAATTATCTTATTCAGAAACGCTGGTGCTACGCTCTCACGTAGAAAATCAGGGTCATATCTAAAGCGTGGGTCAGCTTCAATCTCTCCATGCCGTGGGTCAGCGTTCTTCTTGTAGGTCTTAGTGAAACTAAGGATGGACCATCGGGACTTAATTGCTTCACTACCCCCAATAAGGGAGGGAGGCTCGTTACAATTAAACAAAAAGACTGTTTCTGGCTGAATTTGGTATTCTGGTTGATTTTTTTGTTCGATGTCGATGGTGTCTCCAGTGATAGCTGCTTTCAGACTTTGTAAATTTTCTAAGCTACTAAACTTAGTATTCTCTGAAGACCACGAGATCCTGCTATTAGCCAGTTTTGACAGTGGAAATTTGCGCCCTTGATCGTATTGTTGGAAGTCTCCGACGGAAAGGCTCACCATCGACTCACTAAAGAGAGTCTGGCACAACTCTCTCAATGAGTCTTTCCCGTTATTCCCCGTCCCTGTCAGCAATAGAGCCTTTACCTCTCGTCCCTTGTATTTCCTGACTTTAGCTAAGTTAAGGGAAGCTGCAAGAGTTCGGAGGAGAATCAGTCTTTGCCCCTCCTCCAGGCACTCTAGTAATCGGTTCACGTCCCAATCATCGGCTTTAGGGTCATAATCAACTTCTATACAGTAGGTGTAATAGTATTTTGCTTCATGAGGAATCAATTTGGCGTTAGCCGTTGTTTTCGTGGGTTTAGTCTGTAAAATCCCGTTATTTAGGTTTAATCCAGGGGGGTTCATATCTTCTGGGTCAACACCAAACCGTACTAATAGCCACGACCATATGTTATTAACAGTTGCAGCAGAAGCGTAAGCAAACTTCCAACGATTAGCTCCAACACTAACAGGATTGCTACGACACCAGTCAGCAATTCTTCTTTGCTCACGTTTGGGGGAAAGTTTCTCATAATATTTACCGGTGAATTTATAAAGGTTGTCTTCAAAGCCTATGTAATGCCCTTTTGAGTAGAGGGCCTCGATAGCTTTCTCGGTGTAATGCTGTTCTGCTTCAGGAGCCATCAGAGGCTTGTCGTCTGGACGAAAGTCGCCTCGATATACTTCTATCGCATCGTAGATATTTTCGGCTGTAAGCTTATTCTCTCTTATCCAGTCCCAAACATCGCAACCATCAGATTTTGGGAGAGTTTTCTTTGACCAATCCTTGCTATCGGGATAAGCGTAGAGCCATTGGGCATTAGGGAAGGCTGCGTAAACTTTCTCTGCAAGCTTGATTCCTGGTTCATCGCTATCAGGACAAATTACTAGGTTCGCACCTTCTAAGTCTGCAAGGTCAGAGTCTTTAAGTTGACCACTCCCTCCAAAGTTAGTAGTTGCAGGAATACCTAATCCCCAGAGTATGTCTGCACACTTCTCTCCTTCAACCCAAAATACCTGTAGATTATCTGCAATAGCTTGACGTATTTCGAGGTATTTATAGATAGGGATATTCTCACGGGGTATATGCTTGCAACTGTTGACCCAGCGTCCGTTTTTCTTTCCCTGACGATATGGTTTTTTCGTACCATCATCAAAGTTGTGCCGACAAGTTCTCGCTAAGGGCTGTCCTTCTCTATCGGTGTAGAGGAAGCGTTGAGTGTCAACTATCTTTGGCTTTGGCTTATCTGGCTTGTCCTCGTAGAGGTAGGGGTTTTGGTTACTATCAGATTTCCCAGAAGGAATCCAGCCAGGAGCTACGTGCCCCCTATTGCAGACTTCTAATCCTAGGTCTGGGAAGTAGTAGCACCAATCGGTTTTCCCGCAGTGACGGCATGGACGGTCTTTTGTGACGGTTAATGAGGTTTTTCTTGATTTCATAAGTTATATTAAAGGTGTCAAAGTTTATCCCGCTTAGTTCTCTGGTTCAGGACTAGCGGGCTTTTTACTTTCATTCTTTGAGCAGTTTTTTTGCAGACTCGATAAAAGCTAACCGTAGAAAGAATGGGTACGGTGGGGATGAGAATTTTCGCAAAATCATTCCTGAGCTTTGGGGGGAATAAATAAGCAAAACAGTTGGCTCTAATAGAATTCCTTTTACTTCAGTCATAATCTTCCCTGTTTTTTAAGATTGATTTCTCGGAAGTAAACTAGGGAATCAAGGGGTGTACGACCACCCCTGTGAATAACTAGCAGTATAGCGGAACTCAGGTTCCGTTTACAATTATGATAGAGCAAAAAACAAAACTTGCAATAGACAAACCAGTGTTTGAGCAAATTCTTCAGCACCACGGGCTTAACTACAAAGAGTTGGCTGAAAAACTAGAAATCACCGATAGAGCCTTGCGGAAAATCAGGAGTGGAAACGCAAGCCTAAGAATGAGTATGAGCCAAGTCAAGACGTTGTCAGCTTTACTATCCCCTTTTGGCGTGATGTTACAGGAACTCCCCAATGACTGGATGGTAGAGAAAAAATAAGAATAGACTCACCTGTGACTCACTAGGTCACTCACCCCGTGCTAGTATAATGAGTGACCAGTGAATCACCAGTGAGTTACTTCGATGAGAAGAGTAAGAGTACAAGCATTTTTACCAGTTGAGTCTTATGAAGTCTTGGCTAAACATACGAAGGAGAAGGGACAGAGCCTCTCCGGGTCTATAGTTGCATTGATAGAGTCGGGCTTAAGCTCCCAGAAGCAAGAGGAAAGCTTAGAGGATTCTGATTATTTGACGAAAGACGAATTTAACCAGACCTTTGAGGAGTTGTGTAAACGGGTTACAAGTAATTTCCTCGTAATAGAGTCCCGACTGAAAACTCTTTTCACTAGAAACAAAACAGAACCAGAGCCTGAGTTTTATTTGATTTGGAAAAGATGGCATGAGTTGGCCAACCTCCTCCTAGGTCAAGACGAGTCTCTGGGTGAGTCGTTAAGCGAATCACAAGAGAAAAACTTAGCCCCACCTGAAGGACTGGGGAAACCCGTTGCTATCCACAGCCATGAATCCTCCAACGGGGATGGAGTTCCTATATATAAGGAGAAGAAAGAAGAGGGAAAAAAATCTATCAAATCTATTGTCAACTCACTGAGTGAATCACCTAGTGAGCCTACAAAAGACACTGCTAGTAACTCACTGAGTGAATCACCTAGTGAGCCTACAGAGGATACTATTGGCGACTCACCGAGTGAATCACCTAGTGAGCCTACAGAGGATACTATT
>JASJEA010000287.1 GCA_030064935.1 Crocosphaera sp.
TCGTGGAAGGAATTAATAACCGATTGAAAGTTTTAAAACGTTGCGGTTTTGGTTTTAGGAATGTAAATAACTTCAAAAATAGAGCTTTATTGTTTTGGCATCTAGCTGATAGCTTAGCATAGTATGTACTGTAGAACCATGTTTTCTTGTTCATATACACTTATAATCTTCTGTCTGAAATCAATTGATAATGGTTGCATTAACCCTCGTCACTAACTCTTAATTTTACTGGGTTCATTGTACTTAATATTTTTTGATTCCGCTCACAGAAGTTCTTTTCTTCGCCTAAAATCTCGCTCTCTATCCCCTCGAAGTTCTGCGGTGCGGCAGCACTCGCTCCGCGAGACCGCTTTGAGGTTTTGCGGTGCGGCAGCACTCGCTCCGCGAGACCGCCTTGAAGTTTCGTGGTCTGAGGGAGCGATGCCTCCTGCCCCCCCTAAGTGTACCTCATGAGTCCGAGAAACGCTATATACAACCAAGACTGATAATAACCATGAGAACATAACACTTTTTGAAGTTTAAACTGACTATTATCTAATGCTATCAAGTTCCTAAACGCTTCAAACTTCTCTGCTGTTTGAGGATGAATCAATAATAATCTTAACTGTCTTAAAAAAGACCAATGAATATCTTTAATTAAACGACTTGTTAAGGTTGCATCAATTCCAATAACATCAGTAACTTTTTTTAAAACTGTATCAGCATGATTAATAAAAGGATGAGATAAAGCATCTTCTAAAGTAAACCCAAACATATCAATATTAGTTGGGTTATCAGTGTCTAAAATTTCCTTTGTCGGAGTAAAACTAATCTCGTTTAATTCTTTTCTCTCCTGCGCTTTTTTAAAGACTTGTTCAACAGCACGACTATAAGCTAAAGTACAAGCATAATAACCCTGTTTTAAAGGATCTTTTTCCTTGATTAATTCTGGAATAAATTTAACCAAAACATTGAAAACAGGAAAAGCCGGACTTACAGTTCCCACAGATTCTGCCACCCAAGGAGTAATTTCTTTGACTGCATTAACTGCATAAATAATTCCTTGATCAATTAATTTAGACGTAATACCTTCAGCCATTGTAGGAATTTAGAATTTAGAATGTAGAATTTAGAATTTATTTTCATCCTCATTCTACACTCTACCTTCTCAATTCCCCATTATCAATTCTCCATTCCCCATTATCAATTATCAATTCTCCATTCCCCATTATCAATTATCAATTCTCCATTCCCCATTAAACCTTCGTTGCACGGTTGGCACTGGGTTCTAAATCACGCATTTTCTTTCCTCTCCAAAGTAATCGAATCGGGCTGCCAAGAAACCCGATTTGTTCTCTAAATTGTCGTTCAATATAGCGTCGATAATTATCATTAAAACGTTTGGGATCATTAACAAATAAGGCAATAGTTGGAGGTTGACTTGATACCTGAGTTCCATAATAAATTCTACCCTGTTTTCCTTGTCTTGTTGTAGGAGGAGAATGCCATTTAACTGCTTCTTCTAATACCTCATTAATCACAGAAGTATTAACTCTCTTACGATGTTCCTCCACAGCCTTATCCACCAAACTAAATATCTTTTCTACCCGCTTCCCAGACATGGCACTAACAAAAATAAGATCCGCCCATTCCATAAAATAAAGACGAGCCATGACAGTTTTTTTATACTCATAAATGGTATAAGAATCCTTATCTACCGCATCCCATTTATTGACCACAATAATCGCTGCTCTTCCTTCGTCAATAATACGCCCTGCTAACTTAATATCTTGGTCCGTTACTCCATCGATGGCATCAATTACCAATAACACCACATCCGCCCGACGAATAGCTTTAAAAGAACGATTAATACTAAAAAATTCCGCTCCATAATTAACATTTTTCTTGCGACGAATACCAGCAGTATCAATTAAACGATAGGTGTTTCCATTGCGTTTGACTACTGTATCAATGGCATCTCTGGTTGTCCCCGAAATTGGACTGACAATAGCTCTTTTTTCCCCCAAAAAAGCATTTAATAAACTGGATTTTCCCACATTCGGACGACCAATAATGGAAACGTTGATTTCGTCGGTATCCGGTAATTCATCTGGGGAAGGTAAATAGGTAATTAATTCATCCAACAGTTCCCCCGTTCCATTGCCATGAATACCAGACATCGGGTAAGGTTCCCCTAACCCTAATTCCCAAAAATCCGCCGCCTGAATTAACCCCTGTTCCGGAGACTCACATTTATTAACGGCCAATAACACAGGCACATCTTGCTGTCGTAACCAGTCCCCAATCTCACGATCGCCGGCTGTTGGTCCGAGTTGTCCATCCACTACAAAAATCGCTGCGCTGGCTTCGGTTAAAGCGGCCATAGCCTGTTCTCTAATCAGGGGCAGAAACTCCGTATCATCGTCAAATACTAAACCTCCAGTATCCACAACTTGGAAGTCTCGATCCCGCCAAAATGCTGGCCTATAGGTGCGATCGCGTGTAATTCCGGGTTGATCATGAACAATCGCCTGTCTATCTTTGGCTAAACGATTAACTAAAGTGGACTTACCCACGTTGGGCCGTCCAATAATTGCCACAATTGGTAATGCCATAAGATTTCAAAAATAATAATTTTACTCAATCCTTTATCGTAACGATTTCTTCTAGAAATTAGTTCAAAAATCCCTGACATTTTGAGCATTTTTACAGCTACTTAAGATCAATGCTTAAATTTTTCACCTTTTTTTTATATTTTGTCGTGGATAAGAAAATAATTTTCAGCGATCCCAAACTTTTTGTTAAGTTTTATAGATATAAAGTGTTTTGTAGCAAATGTTACAGAATTATGTGTTATATATAGTAAAGAGGGTTAAATAAACCACAATAACAAACACCATAAACAATCGGAGTCGAAAAATTATGTCTACTCAACAACAAGCAAGAGCCTTAATGATGCGTCATCATCAAATCATCAAAAACCGTCAACAATCGATGTTAGGAAGGGCTGCGGCTGAAATCGGTGTGGATGTGGAAAAAGATTATTGGACAACTATCCAAGGCAAACCCCGTTCTGGTTTCCGTAATTCCTATGATCGCTCTAATGCTGCAATGAGTTAGGGGCGTTGATGCTTTTTACCGTCAATGGGTCACAAGTTAATACATTGCAGTACCAACAATCATGGGGTGTTCTTCAGGGGAAGGACACCCCATGATTGTTGGTACTCTTAAATTTCTCTGGAAACGGTGAAGCATCCATATAGGCATAATTTGTGGTACGCTCTTAGGAAAATAATTTAGATTCGTCTGCTGCTGGGCAGTCAGTGGAAGCTAAACTAAAATGCTTGTGGATTCGGTCTGACGGTGGTATCTCCCCTATCTCTGCTACTAAGGAGGGAATTAAAAGGGGGATTGCCTGTTAAGAGGAGTAGAGGCAAAAATCTCTCGTGAAGCCAACGCTGTAACGGGAGAGTGTCAAAGTTGTTGATTGGAGTACGAGCTTGTGTCACCTCAAGAGTTTTGTTTATTGTTGGTTTCGGTGCTAACCAGTGCAATGGGGCAATTATTCCTGAAAAAGGGAGCCACTTCATTAGGTAAGGTCGATGCAGGGAATGCAGTGAGTCATATTTTGAATATTGTGTTTACCCCAGAACTGCTTTTAGGACTCTCTTTTTATGGGTTAGGGGCGATCGCTTATATTCTCTTGTTAACCCGTGTTAGTCTCAGTGTGGCTGGTCCTTCTGCCTCTATTATCTATGTCTTCTCTGTATTAATTGGTTATTTCGTATTCAAAGAAACCATTCCCATTCATCGGGCCTTTGGCTTAGGGTTTATTGTCTGTGGTGTTCTTTTAGTGGTTTGGAAAGGCAATTAAAATTATTTTCTGTTTTCCCCTTGTCAAATGATAAAAAGGTGTGCTACGATAGTTAATCGTTGAGAAAAACAAGGGCTTGTAGCTTAGTGGATTAGAGCGTGTGGCTACGGACCACAAGGTCGGGGGTTCGAGTCCCTCCAAGCCCGTAACTATTTAGAGAAAATGAGTAATCATCGAGTCATTCGTACAGATAGGGCTCCTGCGCCTGTGGGTCCTTACAACCAAGCGATCGCAGCCCAAGGGCAACTGTTGTTTGTAGCCGGACAAATTCCCTTAGATCCAGAAACAGGGGAGTTGGTTGGGAATGGCGATATTATGGCACAAACCCAACGAGTTATGATGAATATAGAGGCTATTTTGATGGCAGCCGGAGTAGATTGGCAAAATGTCGTGAAAACAACTGTTTTTCTGAGCGACTTAACCAACTTTGGCCCGATGAATCAAGTTTATGCTCAATACTTTGACCCACAAACAGCCCCGGCACGTGCTTGTGTGGAGGTGTCTCGTCTTCCTAAAGATGTACTGGTAGAAATTGAATGTATTGCTGTTATCTGATACATCTATGGAAACAATGAATTTGCCCATCTAATAGCACTGGCAATTAATAACTAACGGCCACAGGAGAAATTACAGAAGTTGCTCCTTGCTGCATTACTTTGATTTTGTATTCTTGACGGATAGTAGATAGGGGAACATCTAAATATTGCTCAAAATCGTAGGTGTGCCATTTCTTGGACATTTGCAAAGAATAAGTGATGGCCTTACAACAAGGAATAAAACACCGCCACATCCACCACAACCAGTCTAAGTACGAACTAGCAGTAAGAAGATCTTTAATACGTTGATTGAATTCGCGATCGCCAAATATTTCTTGAGTAACTCGTATTGAATCCCAGAAATCTTTACCAGGATAAGTCGCCCAAAATTGCCAGGTATCTAAGATAACCTCCGATTCTGGAGAAATGTCCATTCCCGTAATCACATGAACTACATCATGTGCCCTAAATGCTTGAGCGATGATACGGAGATCGTTGTCTGCAAAACGATCTAAAGTAGGGAAGGCTGCATAATATTCTGCTAACCCTTCTCTTAGAGTTTGTGCACTGTTTTGATTCTGATACTTCATTATCTTCACCTATATCATTTGCTTCATGTCTTGAGTATGGAAAATTGATCGAGTAATAGTCTTACAAATTCCGACGATTTTTTATAGAATCTGATAACTCCTCTCAATTTCTCTGACAAACTAAGTTAACCCAACTTAATGTCGCAAGGGGTCTCCCGTTATACGAATGTTAGCGGGAGGGGAATTGCGACCAGCAAATAAACCGACCGTAGGGAGTCCTTTTAAACAGGAGATTGTTGTTTTTCAACATATTGTTTAAGTTGTTCAAT
>JASJEA010000065.1 GCA_030064935.1 Crocosphaera sp.
AAAGCCAGAATTTTCAAGGGTGGTAAGGATCTCGTTACGGTTTTGGATCTGTCCATTCTCAATGTAGCCCGTTAGATAGTTGGTGATCATCTTACGGGCATCATCCCGTTTAAGGGGTTTTTGACCATTAAGTTCTAGACGATGGTTTTGGGCATCAATTAACGCTTGATAACCAGGATAGTAAGTTCTAGCCCGTTGGGGGTCATTGGGGCTTGCCCATCCCTGAGAACTATTCCAATAATCACGCCAAGGTTCAAAGTATTTATTAGAGCCTGGGGGTGCGATGTTTAAGCTTTTGCCAGAGGTTAATTCAACTCTAGGGGTAACAAAGTGTAATTCTACGCGATCGCTTCCTGTGTGGGTGTGCTTTACCCATAAGATGTCATATTGATCTGGTTCGAGTCCAGCAAAGGCCGTCTCTTCAAAGGAATTGATCACCGCTTCAAGCTGTTCATTGGTGGGGGCATCAGATGCAGCAAAGGAGATCACGCCACTTGTATATTTATGTTTGAAGTCCAACGAATCAATTACATTAATGGTTTGTTGGGGATTGCCTTTAAGGAGTTCGGGTGAAGGTTCTCTGATAATACCTTTAGCATCAGTTTCTTTGAGGATATATTCAACTGGACCGGCTCCTTTGCCTGTACCGCGATCAAAGAATTTAACTAACATCGTTAATCTTTTTTGAGTTTATTTAGGGACTGTTCAACGAGTCTCAAGGCTTGTATAATCTGTACAGCTTCGGCGGTTGACTTATAAGTATTTGCCCACCTAGCTATCTGATTGAGATTATTACCGATGCGAGCGATCTGTCGAGTTTGTTCTTTAACTAAAGACTTGTCTGCTGCTGTCCAGGTTTTAGTTCTGGATATGGCTTGTCGTATCAGATTAGAGAGGGTCATGCCCACAAGATCAGCTTTGGCTTGCCACGCCAACTTTTCGGATTGGCTGACTCGAAGGGTGATAGTAGTATCGCGTTTATCAGTGGTCATATTAGACAAAAACAAAACAAATTTCTTTTCCCATCTGCCCGATGGGGGTTCTAGGGGGTGTCCCCCTGGACAGCTACTCTGTTGGGACTTTTGGCTAGTATAGCCAAAATGTCCTAACATAGAGTACGCTGGCTTCCCTTTCGGGAAGAACACCCACGCTTCCCCCTAGATGGGAGCCAAATCGGTCAAATCAGGCAGCTAGGGGGGGAAAAAAGCCCGTTACTAAAGGTGACTGTACGTTACTAGACGTTACTAAACGGTGTTAAGGGTTACGATACGTCATCGATTTAGGGTCAGATCGGGGTCAAAAACAGGGTAGGGGTCACTTTTTTGATGACGAATAGTGACGTTGGGTAGAAATCAGTGACGTTTAATGACGAGTAGTGACGTTGAGTGACATTAAATAAGTATTAAGAAAATCGGGGTTTTTTAGAAAGTTGAGAGATAAAGAAAAAAAACCACGGCCTCTGTAACTAAAAAGATGGCAGTGGATGTGTTGAGTGTAAGTGATGAGGAGTGTATGAGCGAAACATTGAATGGAGTAGACTCTATGAGTCTTGAGTCAAATGACTCTCAGGAGCTACCCATTACCCATAAGTCTGAGTCTCAGATGGAAACTGCTGTTAATCATGGTGAGCAGGAAAATAAGACTAAAACTCCAAAGAGGAGATCAAAGGGAGCTAAACCTCAGACACCGCTTAAGAAGGTCGTTGTATGCTTTGATGTGGGGAGTTCTTTAAATAAAATTCTTTATCAAGTGGAAGGCCAGGATGTTCAATATATGGTGATGGAGCCGGAACACTTGGCGTTACCTCCAGAATCTGAAGCTTCCCTGCCGGTGGACTCTGGAATGGGAAGACCGGAAGATAATGCTTGGATTCAGTTTAAGAAAGGGGAAAAGTGTCATGCTGTGGGGCGTGTAGCTGATGATTTCAAAGCGTCTGTGAATTTAAAGACGTTAAAGTGGGAAATCGCTACCCCGAAGATTTTGGGAGCCATTGGAGCGATCGCAGAACGGGAAAAGTTAGGAACCGAATTCCGTTTAGATTTAGGGGTGTTGCTGCCTTTTGGTGAGATCACTTCAACGGAACAGTTAGAGTCGGAATTAAAGTCGTCCCTGCGTGGGTTTTATTTTCGCCACCAACGTCTAAAGGTGAAGTTAGAAAGATATAAGTGTGTCCCGGAAGGGAGTGGACTGGCCATGTGGACGGGTATGAATAATCGGTCTGCTTTTACGAGAAAAAATGTCGCCTTTTTGATGTTTGGGCATCGGAATACGTCTAGTTTGTTTTTTAGGAAAGGCACTCTCTGTCGTCAACTGTGCAGTACCACTGAGCTTGGTTTTTATGATTTAACCGATAAAATGGGGCATAAGGTGGCAGGATTGCAAAGAAATGATGTGTTACGGGCGATTAAGACCCAACATAACGGTTATTGGAAACAAGGGTCTTGGCCGAAAAAGATTGCCAGTGAGATCAATTGGTCGGTGATTACTAAGTCGACGGATAAAGAACGAGCAGCCATTGAGGTTGAGAAGCTCTCTTCAGCTTACGATACGAGTTTAAGGGAATATTGGGCGTTAGTGTCTGATTGGTTAAATTCGACGTTACGGCCAAAGACAGAAATTGATGGGGTGTTCTGCTGTGGCGGGGCTGCTGAATTTTTGCTGGATCTGGTGTCGGAGTATTTTGAGGGCATAGAGGTGTTGATGCCTTCGGCTTGTCCTTCAGAATTAGGAGAGGCGTTAAGGATTGATAAGGAGATCAAAGAGAATAATGAGGAGTTTCTGAAATTGAATTTGATTAACCGTTTTACGGATGTTTGGGGCTTCTTTTCGATTTTCTCTGGTTATGAAGTCGAGCATAAGGAGGCGGCCTAATGGTGTCAAAAGAAACGGATAAACATATTAAACTACGAGCGAACCCTGATTCGGGACTGGGGAAGTGTATTAGTTATTTACAGGAAAATCCTTTTAATCAACAGATGTTGGCTGCACAAACGTTAGAAGCGCGTTTTTTGCCGTTTGTCATGGATAAAAATGATCCTCAGTTTCATGGGATTGCTATCCAATGTGCTGAACAGTGTTTAAGTTGGGCCAGAGCGATCCAACAATATGCTTCACTGAATATGGATTTAGATCAGCCACAAATTAGGGAGTCCTTGCCACATCCGACTCAGTTGGCATCTGTGGCTATGGCTATCAATGATGATCCCGATGATGAGGATGACCAAATATTCAATGAACAGGAAGAAAGGCAATCTCACGGTGAAGATTTCATGAAAGGTATGGGGCTTTGAGGCTCAAGTTAAACACCCCTTTTTTTGATACAGCAGCACTCTCGCTTATCGGTTGGTTAAGGACGGCTGTGGGTTGAGAAATCGCCCCTCACGAGGGTGGCCTTATCCAGCGATCGCCATCAGGCTTGAAGTGATCCAATATTTTCTTGTTTAGCCCTCTAGGGTTGCTTTGGCCTTTTCTCCACTTAGTAATATTTTGAGTGCTGGTTTTCAGTATCGAATCTTGTTGCAAAATTCTCTGTACTTCCCTATCTGTGAACCTTTGAGTGGCAGATCCGACTTCAATTACATTTTTATTGTCTTCCACTGCTTCTCCCTGTAAGATGTCCTTTTTATCTGAGGAGGGGTTAGTCTGAGAGGAAATCTCTTGATTTTGGCGTGTTAAGTCTGATAATTCGGGAAAACTTAACTCTTCATCTTCTATTGTTTGTCCTTCTTCTATAGGACTCAAGTGTGTATTGAAAACCTCTGTTGATGCGGTTAATGGTTCGGTTGTGGGGAGATCGGCTTGATAGGAGGCTAGGGTTGGCTTTTGGAGTGCCATCGCTTCATTAATACGACTCCCCACTAATGACTCCACTTGAGAGTTAATAACGCTACTAAGTAACTCGACTAACTCCTTTTCTTTTTCTGACTCTACTGTACCGTTAATAACTCCTTTGAATAACGACTCTAGCTTATTCTCTACCAATGACTCTATAGTGGAGTTTTTGGGTAACTCTACTTGAGTAACGGCATTATTAGGGGGATTAACTCCACTCTCAGGATTAGGATGTAATGGCATAGCACGGATAGCCCGACTGATGATCTGAGATTTGCTCACCCGATAATTGCCGGCTAACTCCCCCAGTAGCTGAAAGTCCAGATCGTCTAAATAGGCTGAAACCTTGTTTTTATCGGTTGCCATCGTTTTTAACTCCTTAGTAACTCTGGAATAACTCTACTTGTATTTTAACTCTATTATAACGGTAGTGACTCTACTTGTGAGAAGCTAAATAACTCTACTATGAAGTTAGTAGAGTTATTTATGTTTTAGGTTGGGGTCAAGCTAGTGAGGTTAGAGTAGAGTTACCTACCCAGAACAGGACAATGGGATGGAGAGACAAAAATCTTTTGGCTGGTGCTATAGCCACAAAAAGCCAATGGAGTCCCTTCCATTGAGAGAAAAAAAGATTATTTCAATAAACGAATAAACCCTGCTTGCTCAAAATGTATATCATTAGTTAAGGCTTCTAATATGCCTCTTTCCTTCATAATAATAAAACTTGAACAATCGACTAAACTCCATTCCTTATCTTCCCGACTAGCCAATAAAAGCCAGGCATCATTATCTTTCTCTTTATCGATATGGATAATATCAATATAAGGAGATTGTTTTAAACTATTGACAAAACTAATAATTTTAGGACGAGGGATTCTTAACGGACTGGTTAATAAAGCCACTACCTCAGTGATCACATAGTTGCTGGTAATTAACCGTCTTTGTTGTTGTTTTGCTTCACGATATAACTGCACCATTAACTGATGTAATGGTTGACTTTTATCAACTAAATTCCCCCATCCAGACGTATCAACAAAGATTTCTAACATCTTGATTATTATTCAGATAAAGACGTTCCAAAATAAGCATCATGGTTTTCTGTCCAATCGGGAAGCTCACTATTAAACGCCCCTATAAACTCCTCTACGGGGTCATCTTCTGTATTCTTAATCATAGTCTGTAAATATTCAATCATTAAGTCTTCTGGCTTTTTTCCCGTTTGATTGGCCTTTTCTAATAGAGGAGAATATAAATGATCAGGAATATTTAAGGTGACAGAATGAGTCATATTTAATTACCTCTATTGACTAATCAAATTCTAGTCCATTATTCATTGATAATGGTTGTATGAGAGAATAGGACGTGAGAAAACCCTCTTGAACGTTCTAATATGTTTCCTTAGCCAAGGGTTGGGTCATTATGGTTAACCTGATTGAGCGCGATCTACAGTCTTCTGAAAGTCTTAAATTAACCGCCCCCATACCCGTGACCCTGCATCCGGCAAGCGTCTATTTATCGGGGTTATCAGAAGGCAGCCGTCGCACCATCCGCTATTCTCTTAATACTATAGCGTCGTTATTAACGAATGGGGACTGTGATGCTGATACCTTAGATTGGTCTAGGCTGCGTTACCACCATACGGCGGCGGTGAGGGTGGCTCTGCTTCAAAAGTTGGCTCCGGTGACGGCTAATAAGATGTTGTCTGCGTTGCGACGGGTGTTATTGGAAGCCTATCGCTTGGGGTTGATGGCTGCTGAGGATTATCAAAAAGCGGTGGATTTTCCCAATATTCAAGGTTCACCGGAATTACGAGGGCGTTCCCTTGATTCAGAGGAAATTACGGCGTTGTTGGGGACTTGTGGAGAGGATAGTCCTATGAATATTAGGGATGCAGCAATTATGGTGATGCTGCGAGGGACGGGAATACGACGCTCTGAGTTGGTGAAACTGGAATTAAGGGATTTTGATGGGAGTACAGGGGAGGTGTTGGTGCGTAAGGGGAAACGGGGGAAGACTCGACGGGTTTATTTGCCCCTAGAGGCGATTTCGTATATTCAGCGATGGTTAGGGCTGCGAGGGGAAGAGTCCGGTTGTTTGTTTTGTCGTATCCATCGGGGAGGGCATTTAAAGTTAGGTCAGATGCACTCGGATACGGTCTGGCGTATTATACAGAAACGGGCAAAAATGGCGGGGATTGAGTCGTTTTCCCCCCATGATTTCAGACGGACGTTTTGTAGTGATTTATTGGATGCAGGGGTGGATATTGTCACGGTGCAGAAGTTGGTGGGGCATAGTTCTCCGGTGACAACGGCTAAGTATGATAGAAGGGGTGAGGAGACGAAACGACGGGCTGTTCAAGTATTGTCGATTTGACTGAAGAAATTTAAGATAAAATTTGGAGAAAATTAAAGGGAGCAAGTACAAATGGCAACTAATTTGATTCAACTAGAAGATGGAGCCCTTGTGGAAGTTGAGGTACCAGAGGAGAAAGCACGGGAGATAGCTGGGGGCTATGCTGATCGAGTTAATTCAACCTTTGAGCAAATTAAACCGTTGCTAACTAAGATCTGTCGTCCGATTAAGGAGACGTGGGAGGAGATCAATAAAGAAATGACCATCGATCAAGTAGAAGTTGAAATTGGTCTAGCTTTTGAACTGGAGGGTAATCTTTATATTACAAAGTCGAAGGTAGAGTCAAATTTAACCGTAAAATTGATTCTAAACTCTGCTACTCAGTCTGATACCTTAACCAAATGACACTAGAAGAAGAGATACAAAAGTCAATTGTACTTATTACTGGAAGTAACCCTGACATAAAAAAATTCGGGACAGGATTCGTCATTCGTCAGACAAGCGGCGTAGGTCATATTCTAACTTGTGCTCATGTTATCGAGGATGTAGGTGGGGTCAATCAGATTTTGGTTGATGGACAAAACGCAACCTTGGTGTCTTCTGGTCAAGATATCGGCTTAGATCTGGCGATTTTGAGGGTTGAAGGTTTATGGAATAAACCAGCACTTCAAACTCAGAGTTGCGGTGAGAAGGACAGGGCTGTAGTTATGGCTGGATTTCAAGCATACGCAAAAGGGCATCTGATTAGACCACTTCGAGGTACTTTAGGAAATCAAGGAGGATTGCAAATCAAACCTGGTACAAATACACCAGTTTGGGATCTGCAAATTGTAGACGAAAAATATAGTCTAGAACCTGGCTACAGTGGCTCTCCCATAGTGGACGCAGTGACGGGAAAAATTGTGGGTATTGTGAGCCATAGACAGGGAGGGAAAATAGGTTTAGCAATATCTATTGACGCATTGTCTAGAATTTGGCAGATTCCTGACAGCCAGCAACTCTATCGTAATTTATTAAAGTTAGGCTATCGGGAGCAAGCTCGCCTGTTTCTCAGGGTCATCAATACTCATGATGTAGCCGCCTTTTTGATTCACGGGTCACTAGGATATGGTCAACGGTGGTTGTTGAATCGTCTGGTGGTGCAGTATCTTCCTTCATGGGGAAGAGGAAAGGTAGTCAAGATCGATGTTAGCCGCCGCGTGCGAAAGAGCGATGCCAAAGCCCTTTGGCGGGAATTAGGGGGTAGGGTTGGCCTGCGGGGAAGGCAGTTCTCACTTGAAGAAATTGCCGAAGGGGTTTATAAGTGGTGGCGAACGCAGGATGTTCTCCTGATTTTCCACCAAGTGGATTTTATGCCTGAAAGTGCCTTTCATGAGTTAATTCAAGATTTCTGGTTACCCCTGGCGGCGAAGGTGAAGGAATCGCTAAATGAAGAGTGCCAGTTTAAGTTGCTGATGTTTCTTGTAGATTATGAGGGATGCGTAGCTGACTGGAATATTCCTTTTGTGGAAAAACTGGATGCCAATTGGAAGCCAGATAAGCCTATTAAAACCCCAGAAATTCACGAATTTTCTAACAGAGAACTGACTAACTGGATAGAGGACGAGTACAGCGATTTACCGACAAAACTCACCAAAGAAATCGACGAAGCCGTTGAAACAATCTTAGAGAACAGTGATTCTGGAATTCCAGAAGAGGTTTTAAGAGAAATTTGCGATCAGTGTGGTCTAGATTGGTATGAGGAGTCGGAGATTTGGTTAAAACTTTGAAAAATAAGTCTTGACAGCCTACTGCTATCTATAAGTAAAAAAAGGAAAAAAGATGGAAGAAGTTATCCTGAATGATATCGCTCTTAAATATACAGATAGTGTACAGCCTACTGCTAGGGAAAGGGATGGGTCAGGCAAACTTATACTTCCCTATATTCCCGATGAGGACTTAGTTGAGTCCGTTAATTTAGCTATTCAACTCCAACGCCCCCTACTACTTAAAGGAGAACCAGGATGTGGAAAAACCCAGTTAGCTTATTCAGTAGCTTATTCCCTTAACCTCCCCTTTGAAGCCTGGTACGTTAAATCAACAAGTCGGGCAAAAGATGGCTTATATACTTATGATACTGTAGGGCGTTTGCGAGATGCCCAACTGGCGGCAGCGAAACAGTTCTCAAAAGAGGAAGATATTCAGCGTGTCCAAGACCCCAGCACCTATGTCCGCTTGGGTCCATTGGGGCGTGCCTTCTTAAAGGAACAGCATACTGTGGTGCTGATTGATGAAATCGATAAAGCGGATATAGATTTTCCCAATGATTTGCTGCTAGAAATTGATGAAAGACGGTTCATCATTGAGGAGACTGGAAAAGAAATTAGGGCAAAATATCCACCCATCGTCATTATTACCAGTAATGATGAGAAAGATTTGTCTAACGCTTTTTTACGACGCTGTTTGTTTCACTACATTGAATTTCCCAGTCGAGAGCGGTTAATTAAAATTATTCAAGCCCATTTTCCTAACGCATCGGAGACGCTACTCGAAAAATCTATTGATCGCTTTCAAGATCTGCGACAGGAAATGCAAGCGTATGAAAGCGGTCGTACTAAAGCCGTTAATACCAGTGAACTTATTGACTGGTTTAGAATTCTGCATTCTCTCCCTCAAGATATGGGGTTAGCCAAACTAGACGGAGATTTGCCCTATTTAGGGACGCTCTTAAAAAGTCGGGACGATCAGATTCGCCATCTTAATAAAAATAAAAGAAATGAATAACTTTCCGCTGCTAGACTTGTTCATTCAACTCCGTACAGCCGGTCTCTCTCTCGGTATTAGTGAATATAAGCTAATGCTAACTGCTTTACAACGAGGAATTGGCACTTCTGACTATAAGGCTTTACAACGTCTCTGTCGTACTATATGGGTGAAATCCCCTGATGAACTACGCATTTTTAATTATTACTTTGATAAGTTTTTAGAACAGGAGACTAATCTTCGCAAAGGGTCTGACTCTAAAAAGGAGACAGAAAAACAGACAGATAAGACTCAGACCAAAAGCCAGCAGAGAATTCGCCCCATCCTTGTGGGAGCAATTTTTGTTCTGGGAGCCACATTTGTATGGTGGAGCGTTTCCAAACCAAAGTCGCCAGTCGTAGAACTTCCAGAAAATTCCAACATTGTAGAAATTCCAGAAACAAATTCTAGTCCGTCTCCAATACCCAACGTTCCTGACAATCCTCCTGAATCTCTTCCACCAGAACAAGAAGTAATACCTGTCGAACCTACATCAACAGGGTTGAATATAGATTATTGGTGGGGTTTTTCACTAACAGGAGTTCTACTCACTGGTTGTTTATTAGTTCTTACGGGAAAGGATAAAGAGGTGACAAAGGATGATGTTGCATCCTCCTCTCTGACGGATAGTGACCCACAGGCTGCTATCTCAGAGTTGATTCGTGACATGGAAGACGAGGTGCAAGTAGCCCAGATATTTTTAAGCCAAGGATTTTCTTCAAATACTGATTTTCTTCCCATTACCCGTCGGCAAATGAAGCAGAGTTGGCGATATTTGCGCCATTCCGTCAGGGAAGGCCCACCAATAGAACTGGATATTGACGCTACCGTCAAGGAAGCAGCCGGTCAGGGTGGGCTATTAAACGTTATTCTAATGCCCCGCTATGTCAACAAAACTGAACTATTACTCTTGATAGATCGAGAGGGATCAATGGTTCCTTTTCATTCCCTATCTCAACGAATAGCTGAAACTGCTTCCCAGGAAGGTCGCTTAGGAAATGCAGGAATTTACTACTTCCATAACTGTCCAGTTAAGTATATCTATCGAGATCCAAATCACCTAGAAGCAGAACCTATTCCCAACGTTATAGCACAACTTTCTCCGATGCGAGCGGCTATACTCATCATTAGTGATGCTGGGGCATCCCGTGGCGGGTTAAATACAGAGCGCGTCCGACTGACAAACAATTTTCTGAGTCAAGTTAAATTGAAAGTTCGTCAGGTCGCATGGCTCAATCCCATGCCAAGGAATCGCTGGCAAGATACTACGGCTCAGGAAATTGCTCGTTTCGTCCCTATGTTTGAGATGAATCGCCAAGGACTAGATCTAGCCATAGATATTTTGCGGGGGCATTCCCCTATTGTTGATATTTTAGGGAAAAATCAATGATTAAGTCTAGACAACAGTTCCCCACAACCAGTTCTCAACAAACTCTTGAGCGCATTACCTCTTTTGAGCAGCGATACGGGGAAGCACACCTCCAGCTAGCCTACCACGCAGCCGTTCCACTAGCATTAACCCCCGATTTACTTTACCGACTTTGGGCTGAATTCCAGTGGGATATGAATAAGGTGGCTCTCAACGTTCCTTGGGTCGCAGTAACAGATTTATTGTTCTCTTGTCTGTGTGATGAAGTAGGCAGCGAACTTTATGAAATGGATGAAGAGATCCGTCAAGAACTGCTTTATCGGCTCCAACAAGATTCCCGCTTTAGTTCTCTGCGCATACGAGAGGTTGCTGAATTTTTGCTCACCTACGTCCGCCCCCAACTGGAAAGTCCTGACATTGATCTTAGTGACTGGGCTAAAGCTCAGCGATGGACAGCACTCACTTATACAAATCCCAGACAAGCAGCACAGGAACTCGCTACTATGTTCGCTACTCTCAGTCACAAAGACTTAACAGAATGGGAACGTCTGACTTCTGTTTTGGAAATTTTTGCTGAAGAACTCTCTGATTATAAGCCTTTATTAGTTTATGCTCGCGGCATGAGGGATTATGTCCAAGGAGATGTCAAAGAAGCAGCTAAAATACTAACTCCAGTGTTAGATGAAAACAATCAAATACGAGTTGCTGGGATAAATTTACCTATTCCAGATTCCGTCAAAGCTAGATTTTCTCGACTGACCATTGCAGCTAATTTTTTGAAGAGATATAGCCAAATAATTGGCGTTGTCCTAATTGCTTCTGTCCCTCTCTTCATAATTTACTACCTATCAACTCGCTCTCTTATTGTTCGTCCCCCTAACTCAATCACCAACATAGGCTTAGATTTCCCAGATACTCATCCTTCATATAATACGGAACGATTGAGCACAGTCACTCAGCTAAGAGATGTAAGTCCTATTGATTGGTATTACGAAGCTCTTCGCAGTTTAGCAGAACGTTATGGAATGATTTATCCCTATGAAGACATGACATTTCGTGGTAAGTTAGGCATAACTAGGGCTGAACTAATTGATTGGGAAGGTAATGGATTTCGAGTTTTTCAACGTCTGCTACAAGAAAATTTTTATATACTCGGAGAGGATACACAACAAATCTTCCAATCTCTCTCGTTGAATTATAAAAATAATAAGTGTCTTTCTCCCGAAGAGCCTAAACTAAACACTTTTATTCGGCCGAGTGATGTCGAAACTAATGACTGGTATTACAAATCTTATCAGATTGTTAATTGGATATCTGACCATAAGATTATGGCTCCAAAAGGTAGATTTGCAGGAGATCAATATATAACCAGAGGGGATATGTCAATTTTTCTCAATAAATTTTTAGAGGGGTTTGAGAGAATTGTTTCAATAGCCTTTGCTGGCTGTCGTCAGGACATAGACAAAGCAAAAACAGAATTTCGACAGATAGTGAAAGAATTAGAAAGTCTAGACGCTAATTTAGATGGGTTAATCAATAGTACAAAACTGGACTGGAATAGGCCTGACGTCAATATCCCGCCCCTAGAACCTTTTTCTACTGATACTAAAAAACTCCCGCAAGTCACCTCTATCTCCGAGTTACAAGATATTAGTCCTAAGAGTTCATACTTTGAAGACCTGCGATCTCTTATAGAGAGATATGGGTGTGCAATTGGAAATCCTAGACAAAAAAGTTCCGAGATTTATTTTAATCCTGGTCAAAGAACGTCTCGCTCCGAAATGGCAGCACTAATGAATGCGTGTTTAAATACTATGGAAAGACTCATACAAGAGAATGTATATGTTGTTCGAGAGGATATCGAGAGGCTAAAGGAATTGATCCAAGATTTAGAAGCCGAGATCGAAGCCTTAAAGGTTAGTCCAGACATATCAGAAGCTGATAAAAAAAAGCTCAAGGAGATATTTAAGTAACCATTCCATTTGTTACTACCCTTATTCAAACCCCTAAGTCTCTAACCACTTCAGAAAAGAATATTCTGCATACTCCCCTCTTGCACCTAACGAGACAAAATTCCAAACTATGTTCCTCAAACCAGGGATTGAGTAACTTTAACTGCCTGAGAATAGAATTTGGTATCACAACTGAAGATGGATGGTATTCTAGATGAACCACAGGTCATAGAATTAAATAATTATCTATACCAGGGGTGACTCATTAAGAAGCTTCATTCATTAAGTTAGCCTCATCCCGTTTCAACCATCGCTCAAATATTTCTGAACGTTGCTCCGAATTGACATTACACCCTTTATAAATCCTGACCTGTTTACCCTTCCGTCGTTCCCGTCGGTCGAAAATCAGCCCTAAATCTAATTTATCAAGGAACCGTTGAGCAACAGAGATGGCCGTATCCCTTTCCCCTATCCAAAAACCAAACACTGTTTTAATTTGAGACTTCATAACAGGGGTAGTTATCTTCTCATACCATTTTTGTAATGAATCTTTGTCAAACTCCGCATTCGGATTTAAGAACTGTAAAATATCTAAGTAGTTTAAGAAAAATAGTTGAGTTCCAAGGGTAGATTTACAAACATCAGGTTTGAATAATTCCCCATTATCTGACTGTTCTTTAAGTTGAGTGAGATTATGTTTTTCTTTATCCTTTAGGTGAGCTTCACCAACGGTTAGATAATAAAGTAACTGTAACTTAGGCAACCATCCTTTATCGTGTTTTTCTACCATTTGGGGGCTAACCTTTTCGGTGAGATAAGAACGGCTAATTTCGGCTTTCTTTAAGGTTTCCTCTTCCTCATCACTCAAGTCCTTCCTTTCCTTAAGTTCTTCATAAGTTTTCTGGTCAATGTTCGGGGAATTAGATGTCCTTTTAGTATGGTCTTTATAGTTCTTTTCTTTCACCTCTTTAAACTCTTTTTTAATCTGGGTGTAATCATTCTCTAGGTCATCGATGTCTAGGACTTGATAACCGATTTGCTCACACTTCTTAAACAGAGTCTCAGCAAATTTAGAATTCTCAGTATTAATAATAACCGCTCGTTTCCCCCAAGCGATTAATGAAGGGGAACAGGATTTAATATCTTCGCTTTCCTCATAGAAACTAACATCATTGGCTTCGGTAATGCCCATTTTTTGTAATAAGCCAATCTGTGCCGATGCCAGTTTATGAGTGGATGCTAGTAAGGATTTAATATCATTTGACCCGTTACCGATTTGATGGGGACTCCATTGTTTACACCAAACATAACGGGGGATATTACTTCTGACCCGTTGCATACTTTGACAGACACTATCAACCGTTTGCACCCCATGACTAAGAACATAAACAGAGTCAAAATGGTTAACGTCAATGCTCACCCCGGTTTCGATAACAGGAGAACAAACAACAATATCAAACTTTTGGATGATTTCATTTAATTTATCAATACAGCCAAAAGCATCTCGTTTTTTCTGGGTAACGGTTTTGCGATCAATTCTTAATACTTTGAGTCCTGGGAATTTTCGCTTAAAATAAGATTCTAAGGTACGGGTTCCCCAGGTACTTTTGTATTTTTGTCCGTCAGTATGAATAATAACTTTATGCCCTTTCTTGATATTATCCTCTAAGTGACTGATTAGTTCTCCTGGGTCTTTTTTAAGGAAGCGATACAGTAATCTTTCCGCTTCGGGGACATAGCTATTATTGACAATGAATTTAGGTACTTTGTAGCCGATTAATTGTTCAAGGTAATTAATACTAATGGAGCATAAATCAGCATCGGCGATGAAGATTTTACCTTCTTTAGATTGGGCGACTCGTTGTAATAGTTGTTTGAAGGTTTTAAGGATTCTGACACGGTTTTTCTGGCAAGTTCCACCATTTAATAAGTGCCATAAAACTTGTTCCACTTCATCGATGATGACGACGGCATCTTCCCATTGTTTGGCTTCGGGGTCAAAAGCGGGTTTGGCTTTGGGATGTAAAGAATCAATACAAAGGGCATAGCCAAACTGCCCGAAACATTGATTGTCTTTAACTTCGGTACGGTAGTCGATCCCAAAGCGACGGGCTAATTCACGGGCTAATTGTTCCCTGTGGACGATGATAATGACTTTTTGGTGGTTGTCTAGGTAATAGGCTATTTTCTTAGCTAACCATTCGGTTTTTCCTGTGCCATGTAGGGATTTGACTCCAATGAGTTTGGCATTTTGGGGGTATTGTAGGCTTTCAGGTATGTATCGCTCGTTAATGGTTAAGTCAGGGATGAGGTTAAGAAAGCCTTGGATTTTATACTCAGCTAAGGATAAACGGCTCTCATAGACGCTTTCAAAGTATTCAACACCTTTGGAGTGGATGAGGTCGTCAACGCCCTTTTCAGGGGCATCCCAGGTGAGGATTTTAACTTGACAACCGGCTCGGTTAAATAAACCGCCTAACCGTTCGGTGGCTTTTTTAACGTTGATACGGGTTTTTAATTTAGAATCTTTGTCGAAACATAAGCTAATTTCCCGTCCAACTGTGGCAAATAGGGCTAATTGGGGAAGGAGACGGGGTAAACCGATTTTATTACCAAGTTTATCTTTGGGAATGGGACAGCCATTCCATATCCCAGGAATACTAAGGGCTGCTATGCCAATACTAAGTAAGGCTCCGGCTTTTTTGGCTCCTTCGGTGATGCAGATGGGGATGTTAAGGTCGATGACTAATGGCCAGAAACCTTTGTCTTCTGTCTCCATAAAATCAAGTAATTTGATTCTATCGAGATTATTTAGTTTTTTAGAGGATTTTTTATATTGATGGTAAGCATATTCGGCGTATTCTTTACCTAAACCAGCTTTTCTGAAAACGTTTAAGCCAATACGGTATGTTACCCGTAGGAACATGGCCTCGGTGGGGACTTTGGGTGGGGCTTCATATTTGATGATCTTCTCTTTGGTGACAGTTTCACCACCAAAACCATTATCTCCTTTGACTTCAACGATGACTCTGGGGGAATCACATTTGAATTGACCCCATAATTGTTCTTCTCCTGTTAGGGGGTTAACGCCGTTCACCCACCATCCCCCAAAGGGTAAGTGTGAATATTTTTTAAGGTCGCCTGATGTGAGTCGCCCGGTATTTAAACGCTTGATGTCGTCGCTATAGAACAAATACTCATAAGGAGTGTTGCCTGAGAGGGATTTGACGTTATTCGCGATGATAGCAGGAGCGACGGCACTCTCTAGCCATTCTTGGTAGTGTGCGGTGGTTATGTGTTGGTGTTGTTGTGTCCCTGTGTTTTCCTTCATTGGTGCTTTCCGTGAGTGTTGGCGAAAGCGACCCATACAGGGAGGATGCTGTCTTATTTAACGTTTAGGGTTGTATGTCACTGTTAGACAGTAGAAACTACGGTCAGTCAAAGGATTGCTGACTTCTCAAAGCTCGAATTCTCGGTTAAGTAGTTAACTTTTGTCATGACAAAGAAGTGTTGTAATGCTACACTAAAGTTAATAAAATTAAAGACAGCAACCCCCCTGTGACCACCCTACAGTTTTTTTCTCGTCGCCAAACAAGATTCAAGGGACTGTTGGGTGATTCGGGTTGCCCTAAGCTTTTAAAACTTCATCAAACTATTCTTTGGCTTTACACCGTTTACAGTTTTTCAAAGCTCAATAGCTTTAGTAGCGGTTGCGTTGTCTGGGAAATGGTCTTGCAAGTATAAAGTATGCAGAGATTTTCCCTTAACCCTAAATATACCAAAGAATAAGACAGAAAGCCATCTAGAATCTCAGATGATGGCGGGTATAAAAATTGACTGTAGATTTGGACAGAAGAGTGAGGCAAAAAGTAAGCTAAGATAAATAATAAGATGAAGGAAGTTTTTGGAGAGCCTCTAACTTCGTTCTCTCTCTATCTAATAAGAGGAAAGCCCTGATGAAAAAAGGCTTTGGAGCTAAAAAAGAATCTCAGAAAGTCTCTAAAAAAAAGGTTAAGAAAAAGAAGGATAGTAGTGGGCTAAAAAAATCATTTAACTCTCAAACAAAGAGAGAATTGACAGTAGAAGAAAAAACTCAATTATTGAAGGATTATGCCCTAGAAAATCTGGGGAGAGATGTTATTGTCGCTTATGTCCATTTGAGTGACAAATACGAGGAAATACCCGAAAAAATAGTTCAAAAGGCTGAGGAAATTTTTGGAGAGGAGCTAGGAAATGAGTTATTAGATGAGGTTTATTTTGATGATTTAGAAGACGGCATCATTGAATATATAGCCAAACAGAAAGGAGGGGAAAACTGGCTTGAAAGTTACCAAGATTTAATCAGAGGATTGAATCTGGCTTCATGGGATATAGAAACAATGGATGAGGATGAGGATAACTTTATTGAACCAGACGAAGTGCAGGATTGTTTATCGAGTTTCCAGAAACGAAAAATTTATTATGGATTAATGACGGTAGAGAAAATTCGTAATAGATTTCTAATGTTCTAATATATTGATTGATAAGGAAGGAACCTTACAAAGACAACCCTCTACCCCGACTACGTTTTTGACGTTGCTCTTGTTCAAGTTCCCTTTGCCGTCGAATTTCAGCCATTAAAGCCTCATTCCAATCCTTATGATGTCTAGGCACTATCCGATTAATTTGAGCCGTTGATGGGGCAAGATTCCTTAACTCCTGCTCTATTTGCTTACCAGCTTCATCATTATCAGTGGCAATCATAATCTGTCCCCCTCGACCCTGAAACTTCTCAAAAACCCCTTTAAGGATGGTTTTCTGCTTATCTGATAAAGTGCCACCGGTGGCAAAATAACGGGTAGTATCATCAGGGAATAATTGATGATAACTCAGGCAATCCAGGGGACTTTCACAGATCACCAGCGTCGTATCATCAGGTGAACCATTAGAAGTCCATAACCCCTTGATACCCCCCTTAGAAAAGCTTTTAAACTCCTGATTACGCAGTTCATAGCCACAAACCCCCTCACGGTCTGCATGGGGGAAAATGACATTATTACGTTGGTCCGTGTAGATTCTCCCTTGAAATCTAGGGTCATTACTGGTCTGTTGACTGATACCTCGTTGGGTTAAATAAGGATGAGTTACTATTGCTTGGAACCCTTCAAATTGAGTAATGATTTTATGTCTATCTGGGCTACTTGGGGTTAGTTTAGGCGTTGCTTGTTTAGGAGAATAAGGAGGATTAGAGGGTTCATTTATCCAGGGTCTAAGTTCTTTTCTAACTTCCCCTAAATTAAGATTTCTTCTATTCTGAATAAAATCAATGATTGAGCCACTATCTCTATCATTATTAACGAATGAGTAAAAATAGTGACTATCGCTTTGATTAAGACCTACTAATATTTTATCACCTTCGGTATTTTTAAGCACAAGACAATTAACTGAACTTTTCTTTTTATCGATGTTGTAACCGTTAGCTTGAGCATAATCAGCGAGGTTAATATCAGTTTTAAAGGTGTCCAGTTCTTGTGCTTGTTGGTCTTTTATTCTTCTAAGACGTTCATGATGTCTTGATAAGCGTTTTCTAGCCTTTCGATTCTGTCTTGAAAGTCGTTCATTCTGTTGTTGAATGAGTTGATTGTTTCTGAGAAGTTCTTGATTAATTTGTTCTGTTGAGCGATTAAAGACTCCAATCTTTTCGTCTGTTGCTCTAGTGATTTGTTGATTAATTCCTGTTGTTCTTTCTTGTCCTGCTCGTATTGAAGAGCAAAGTTCTTGAAGGTTTCTAAAAGTTCTTTCTCTAGTGGGGTCATCGTCTTCATCTACAGCTTGATACAGGGCTTGCCTTTGCATTTCCAGTCGGTTTTGTGAGGACTGTTGGGGGGTAGGATTATAAATTTCCCCTGGTTGGTTTGATACAGTTCGATGCCCCAAGTCTCCTCTTTGAGTTGGTTGAGGGTCGCTTTGTTGGTCTGAATCTGTTGAAATTGACTGGTTAAATATCGACTCATCCCCCAACTGCCGGACAAGGTACCCACTAAGGTCAGAAGAAAAGTCGCTGCTGGTAGATAAGCCACCCATTTCGACCAAATTAAGACTTGTTTGGTAATTTGCCCCGTATTTTTGTCGATGGAACTCAGAGCGTCTTTGAATATGTGCCGTGAGTTTTGCTGATATTCTTGTAAGTGCTGCTGTTGGATCTGATTCGCTTGTTGTTTGTCCTGTTCTAGCTTCTGTTGTAGGTTCTTTTCCAAGTCGCCAAGATGCACTATAAATTCCTCCTTTTAATCTGATACGTTTATCTAGGTCATCGTGAGAGACAGTGATGTAGTTGTCTCCCTGCCTTGTAATGGTAAAGCCAGAATTTTCAAGGGTGGTAAGGATCTCGTTACGGTTTTGGATCTGTCCATTCTCAATGTAGCCCGTTAGATAGTTGGTGATCATCTTACGGGCATCATCCCGT
>JASJEA010000066.1 GCA_030064935.1 Crocosphaera sp.
TGTTTCAGCTAAAATGAGGTAATAGGAATGTGAGCATCTTGCTCACTAGCTGTAAAAATAGCAAGCAGGATGCTTGCACTCCGTGAAATCTAATGCACGCTTATTAACTGAAACAGTCCACTACTTTTCTAATTTTGGCTTTCCTGTAGCGGTATAGCTGCGATTACCAAACCTCGTTCTGTACGGATGATAATTGCGGGTTCATTGGATACCGTAGTCATAGCTTCCTCGAATTTTCCTCTCTTTATCCTACTTTAGCGAGGAAAGAAGGATTAATCAACACTTATTTCCCCAACCATTCAACTAAATCATCTTGAGTTTCAAAGTCTAACAAATCCTCTCCTAAACTTTCTAATTGCTCAACAGATAATCCCTGAATTTGTTCAGTTAAAGAAACGGGAATTTCTCCAAAGCGACGTTTAAGTTGGCGTAAGAGTATATTAACAGCTTCCTCCTGTCTTCCTTCTCCCCAAGCTTCCTGATAAAACCGAGTTTTCTTTAAATCACTTAATTCAAACATAGCTGTAATTTCCTCCCTAGTTTTTTGTGGAAATTTGTAAACAATAATTGTTTCAATCAGAGCAATTAATTGCTGTTGAATTTTCTCATCAGTTAATTGATTTTGCGCTGTTGTAATCAACTGTTTAGCTTGAGAAATAGACTCTTGCTCTGATTCTACCACTAAATTAATGATACCAACACCTAAAGAGTTTTCAGCTACCTTTCCTAACTCGTCCAGATAAATTCTAGTAACACTAGGTAACTGAAGAAAATCCCCAAAATGAAGAGATTGCTCTCGTTCTACCTTTCGGTTAGGATAAATGATAACTATCTGCCAAGAATGAGAGGGTTTATATTGTTTAAGAAAGAGAAAAAATTCAGCAAAGAGACGATAATATAAATTGGGATCTGGCTGAAATTGTACCTCAACTAAATATAAAGGTAAGTTGGGATCTTCTTCTGTGGGGAGAAACAAACCATCAAGTCGGAAAGATAATTGTTTGATTTCACGGGAAGAAAATTGATACTTATTTTCTTGAGTTGAGGATACTCCAATTAAGTCAAAGAAACTCCTGGGATAATTGAGAAAAATTTGATAAAAAATACTATCAGTCTTCACTAGCTTGATCCGTAATAATTATCATTATACCAATAATTAGCTTTTAAAAAAGATTGATTATTGGTATCAATTAAATAAAACCCTTGTTTCTCTCAAAAGTCCTACTACAGCTTAAAATTTAATTAGAAAAAATTGGGGGATTATTTTCAATAAATCTTTGAATTTTCTCTACTATTTTTATCTCTGTAGTTTGATCAGGTGGATCATCTTTTTCTGTTGAAGCGAGATAAGCTTCTGCTACTTCTTCTAATAATGACTGGCCCACATCAGACTGTTTAACACATAAGTTTGGATTATCAATTTCCTCAGAAATATGTTTTCCCAGATACTGATTTTTTGCGTCAGTATGAGGTTCAATAGGTTCCCTTAGTTGACCAGCTTTTCTCTCTCCTTTAAATGCTTGGTTTAAATCAAAATTCAGTCGCAAATAATTACAGTAATTTTGTGCAGCTACACTTCTTAAAAATTCCTTACAAATGGCCTCAGTATTTTGAGATACAGGGTTAAGAAAAACATCAGCTACATGACTCATAACACCCAGTAAACCCCATTGTTTAATCTTATCATAAGTAAATACATCTGTGGTGTTTCCTGTGCCAATAGATAACACAGAAATGTTATTGAGATTACTATCTTTTTCCGTCACTAAAAGATGTGCAATCGCTGATAAAGATGGATTATTAGCTGATACTCCTCCATCAATATGAGGTAACTGTTTTCCATCAGTATAACGTAAAGGATAAGCAGGGAAAAATGTTGGGGCTGCTGCTGAAGCAACACATAATTTCCAAACTTCTATTTCTTTAAACCAACAATTTTCTTCCTCTACCCTATTACTGGCAAACCAAGTTGTATTACGACTATAAGTATCATAAGCAGGAATAAAAAGAATAGGATTTTCTATCTCATTTAATTTCAAACTCTCTCCTTTTTCATTCACTAATTTATTCTGCAAAACTTGAGCCAAACCCTGCTCATTTTGGTTAGGATATAAACACAATCTAGGTAAGAAAATCTGTAAGATATACTTTGTAACTATTCCCAAATTTCGGAACATTCGGGTTTGATAATCAAAAATCTTTGTGATTTGATTTTGATATAACTCAATTAACTGATCAGCACTTAGTTTAGCTGCTACTCCTGCTGCTAAAATTGACCCCGTAGAGGTTCCTGCAACTAAATCAAAATAATCATGTAACTTGATAGTTGGCTGATTATTTTTTTTACAATAGATTTCCAGTTGCTTTTCAACTTCTTTGAGGATAGTGGACGAAATCATTCCCCGAACACCACCACCATCTAAACTTAAAATTCTGAATTGTTTGTTATTAGAACTATTCATGATTTCCTCTTGGCAAAAAACTAAAATGTATCATCGATTTTAGTTTCATATTTTTCTGGGGCTAAAGTGTAAAAATTATCTGAACTCTTAGGCTTAAATTGGTTTTCTGTGTTAGTCACAATATCTTTAGCTAATCGTTCACTAAAACCTACCACAAATGCTATGGAATAAAAAGATAACCAGCGCAAATCTTGCCTTTCTTCTTTATCCATATAACCAAATTGAATCGGAAGAATTCCCCCTGCTAAAAGGGCATAAATTAACAGGCCAAAAGTCCCCCCGATCATCGGTTTACATAACCCAACTAAAACCGGTGTTAAGGACTCTTTCAGTTTGCTATTGTCTTCAATCTGACGATATTTACTGAGTCGAGACAAAATACTAATAATACTGCCAGTTGAACCCCCAATAAAACATAAGGTTGCTAAAGTAATCATCATATAATAGTCCTTGATATATAAATCGGGAAAGGCATTTGTTCTTGCTTCCTCCTCCCTAACAACAATTTCCCTCTTCTCTAGGATCTTTTCTGCTAACTCACCACTAGAATAAAGGGCAATAGGCATTCCAATATAAAGAGGAAAGGCTAAAATCAATCCTAACAAAAGTTTAAAAGAAATACTCGATTTAAGACGTAAATGCTCCCAGACGTTCATTAACCCGGCTGTAAGCCGATTTTCCAATTTTCTGATGGTAAATTCGGCATTAATCCGTAGTTCTTTGGCTAGTTTAATTGTCTCTGAAGTTTGTAAAGATTGAATGATTAAGTCAAGATTATTCAGTAAGGCTTTGATTTCTGATTGCTTTTGCTCATTTTTGAGAAAGCGATGAGAACTGGATAATTTCTTGGCTTTTTGCAGAATAATAGAAACCTTAGCAATTTCTTCTTGTACTTCTTCAGTGATATCCTGTCGATAATTAGTAATTAGATAAATGATTTGAGCGAATAAATCATCAATGTTAACCTCCATTCCACGAGAAACCAAGCCCACATTTCTCTCACGTAAAGTTCCAGTTTTTTTAAAAGTTTCTGATGAATTTTCTACTGTATTTGTGGTTATCATGACAACGCACCTCTCTATTCCATGTTATCCATATCTGGAAAAATTGATATCCAGCACGGGCAAGGTAAAATTATGAATAATAATGAGTTAATTCCTTGCCCCAAAAAAGATTAGACTAATAGTTCCAGCGAATATTGCCAGGACGAAGATCCAGATGAACAAATCCTCTTCTGGCACCATAACCCAAGGCTTTATTTTTCCAAGCTTTTTTATCTAACCAGTCTTGGAACTTATAAATATTCCCTTGAACGGGTTTAATATCGGCTGCCTTACCATAGAGATGCTGAGAGTTACTTGCCCCTCCAACAGCACGGTTAATGGCGGGAGGGCGATACCAAGAGGTGACAATAATAGCCGATCCCCAAGCTTCTCTTACCTTGTCTAATGCTTGCGCTAAGGTAAATATATTTTGCTTGATGCTGTCATTGGTGGGAATGCGTCGGCGATCGTTATGGGTGACTTCTCCAACACTAAAGTATTTAGATACTTTGGCATGAAAGTCATTCCAGTTGACAGATTGCCAATTTCGAGGAATAGAAGCATCCATAGCAGGTTCCGTTGCACTTAAGAACGCTTGTCCTACTTCTTCATGTTTTTCTGTATGATCTTCCCAAGGTAGTTGCCAATGGCCTGACCAAATATACCAAGTTCCCGCATTGTAGTTTAATTCTACTTTGTAATGGCCTTGTTCGGCTGGTGTATGGTTGAGAACTTGATAGGTTTTGCCTACAGGAACAGCAACTTTTTGTTTATCAGACAGTTGAAATGATTGGGCAACTGATTTTTTGAGGTAAGTTTCTTTAAGTGCTTTGATGGTACAAATAGCTGTTTTAATCTCATTAGACTTTGTTCCACTTTTGAGAAACAGTTGTTTTTCAGCTTCTCGTCTTCGTTTTAATCCTAATAGTTCATGTCCTCGATTATCTTTGCACCAACGGTGAAATTCTTGCGCTGCCCCTTGATAATCTGAGTGATTAAGTTTCTTGAGCAAGGTACTACTATGCAAGTTACCTTGTCCCACATTAAAAGCAAAACAAACTAGGGCATCAAATTGATTTTGAGATAGGGGAACTTTGACTTCAGTGTTGACTGCTTTTTCAAAGCGTTCGACATCTTTTCTTAACAAGTTTTCTGCTTCTTGTTCAGAAATACATTGACCCGAATAAACATCGGCTCCAGTGTGTCCATAGCCAATAGTAGCAACACCTCCTGTGTCAGCATAAGTTTTTAAACGACACCCTTCAAAATTTTTAATTACATTAATACCTTCTTGACTAATCTTCATGACCAACTCCCTCTCTTAATGTTAAATAGAGTCCACCTAAACGCAACTAATTGAACTTTGAAAATATACCACACAAAGTCTATCAATTATCTCCTTTATTTTTAAAATAAACTTATCCAACCATGTCTCTAGTATGACATACGGAGAGAGATTTAGTGATTAAAAAATGTAACAATATTGTCCTTTTTATCTAGGTTTTATCCAACTCATAGCTGTGCTTATTTTTCTGGTTGAATGACTTTATAAACAACGTTTAAAATATGTTAATTTTTGTGCTTAAAACCCTCAAATATAGGCTTTTTTATCTTAGGTAATGCTTTAATAGTAAGTAGATTAACCTGAGCTTTGAAGAAAAGATTGTATTTGATTTTTCAAAACTCGGAGTATAAAGGCGGTTTAAATCGCTGCGAAAATTTTTTCTCTTGGGATAATGAGTTGTTTTAATGATAGCTAACTTAAACTCTGCATTCACAAAGATTGTTATTGAAACCATTCATAATTCCCTAACTTTGTCCATTAAATATAAATACAAGGATAATTACCATGCCAGCTATTGATACCACGCCGTCCAATGTAGCAACATCTGCCTTACAAGGTATTCCCTTTTCCTCTTTAATTGGTGGTCCTTTACAGGCTGCAATTGATGCTCAAGCACAGTCAGCCAACACAACCATCGACTTTATCCAAAAGGTGGGCTTGAAAGATGGTAAGACCGTTCCAGTAGAATTCGTCTATTATGCTGATGGGCGAGAAGCAAAACTGATCGTTCCTTTATTAACCATTCTGCCGATTCCTTACTTAGCAGTTGATGAGGTTGCGATCGATTTCAAAGCCAACATTAATGCTTCTTCATCGACTTATCAAGAAGATACAGCCTCATCTGCTACCAGTGGTTCAGGAAGTGCTGAGGTCAAGGTTGGCTGGGGTCTTTTCTCTGCGAAAGCCAATTTTCAGGCTAGTTACTCCAGTAAAAAGGATTCTAAAGCCACTAAGGAGTCCAAATACTCGGTTGAGTATACTATGGATGTTCATGTTCACGCAGGACAAGATAGTATGCCAGCCGGTTTAGCCAAAGTGCTAAACATTCTAGAGGGTAGTATTACCCCCACTGCTAATAAAGCCAATCTACAAGTTGCTCCTTCAACTTTAGTGGCTAGTGATCCGACCAACGGAGAGCAAAAATTCCTGGTAACGGCTATCTTATTCGATGAAAAAGCAATGCGTGTTGAAGGTAAAAACATTGAAGTAAGCTTTTTTGACCAAAGTAATCAGGGAACTCCTAAGATTACGCTACCCTCTGCACAGTCAACCGATGAAGATGGAACTGTGGAGTTAGAGCTTACAATTCCTAAAATTTCTCAAGAAACAAAAAGTCAGGATGCTCCACAGCGAATCAAAGTGAAGTTTGAGTGTAAGGATGAAAAAGCAAAAGCGTCGAAGACGGTAACTGTTATTATTCCCGCATTTACTGTTCCTGATAACAAGAAAGAAGGAGATTCTTCTCAACCGCAGTCAGAAAGAGAATGATGATTCTAGTTTCTGGTAGTCCAGCCTAATAAATAACCCACTGACAAGCAGCAATTTATTTCATTTACAATAGATTGCTGCCTGTGAAAATCTATGATTTTACCTATGCCTACAGATTCCAATTATGGATAATAGATGATCACTGGTTATTGTGAAGAATGAGGAAAAGTAACAAAGAATCTTTCTCTTTTTTTTATAGTGAAATAGAGACTTTTATGGCAGTCTAAAGATAGGAGAAAAAAGTTTTGAAAAGTCATAGAAGTTTTTAATCCTTGCTTTGAATTCCCTGTATTCAGCCAATTAATGAAGTCTCCATTATCCATTATCCCTTCGTAAAACCTCATCTATAAACAAAGGATTGATATGCTACTTAGAAAAGTTATTGGTTCCATTCTCGTCGACCTAGTAACAGCACAAGACTTGTCCAATGAATATGCTAGTCAGATTAGTCGCAAATATAAACAATATAGAAACAGTAATGAAAATCTGCTCAATAACTTTGAAGCTCCCGCCAGTGTTTTAAAAGAAATTGAGTTTGAGTTACAATTCGCCTTAACTGACTTGTATGATAAAGCCATTGGTTTTGATGTAGAAATGACTTGGAGTCAATGCCAAGAACTAGCTACAGAAATCGTTGATAAGGCTACCGATGAGATGAAAACGAAGCTTGATGAGTTTCTCAAATCTGATAAGCTTAACTATTGGCTTAACGAGCGTAGGGCTTCATCACCCACAGAAGAGAGTAACCTGGCTCAATCCAAACAGTCGACAATAGAGAATATAAGAAACCAATGGAATAAAGTCAGAGAACAACTGAAAAAAGAGACATATATGGAAAGTGTGGTTCAGATTATCACACAAAAATTATTTAAGACTTGTAAAGAGTTATATTTGCGTGGTAATCACCAAATTTCCCTAGAAGAAGTCAAAAAAGTGATTGAAGAGAAACTACTAGAAGGTATTTTGAAACATCCAGATATTCAAAGTTCAATCCAATATACCTACGACCAAGCTGAAGATTTTTACCGCCAAGCTGATACTTTGCCAGAAAATTTTAAAGCGATTAAACAAGATATCATTTACACTTTAAACGATGAAGTCAAAAAAGCATTTAGCAAGGTAAAAGAGAATTTAGCAGAAAGTAAGGCTAGAGAGCTAATTCAAGAATATTCGGGTGTAGTTCCCCATGCAGAAATTATGATGAAACCCAGTTTTTTAAGAGAACTACCCAGTGAAACCCTTTCCTCGTTGAAGATGACGGTGAAAATGGATAGCTATAAATGGACGATAACTGAACAAGGAGAAAGCTTGCATAAAGCACAAAGATAGTTAACAGCAAAAAGGCAATGAACAAGGAAAAACGCGGAGCGAAATTCTTATGACCATTATCAGTGACGATAAGATTGTTGATTTAGGAAGACTTTTATCCCAACCTCTTATTTCAACCCTGGAGGCTGACTCTTACGCTGCCCAGCGTTTTGTCAAGTTCATGACCGAATATGGACTCGAACCCGTTGAGAATATCTCCTCAAAAGAAAATGAAAATGATGCCTTAGATCAACTATCTGGTCCTTTAAAGTTAAAGATGGTCACTTTTTTGTATCGACAGATTGATCCGAGCGATCGCCAAGAAAAGCTGTTTCGAGTTGAAGTGCCGTTGATATCATTGATTCCTCTCCCCTTATTGCAGATTCAAGAAGCAGAATTTCAGTTTAACCTGCGCCTTTTTACAGAAATCGATCTGCAAACCGCCACTAACAAACGTGGAGGACTTACCGGAGAGACAGACGACGATGTAGAAAAGGAAGATGCCAGCAAATACGAAGAGTTTAAAGGATTTCAGGCACGATTATCCCCTAGTGTGGGAAGCTCAGAGAATGGGGAATTTAAAACCAGCCTAGATGCTAATATGACGGTTAAAATCCAAATGAAACACGCAGACATTCCCGGTGGACTCGCTTATTGGATGTCTACGGTGAACCAAGCTACATCGGTCAAACCCATCTCATCAGAAGAAGTTTCCTCAGCCCGTTTAGATATCGTTCCTTCAACTTTAGTCGCTAATGATCCCACTACTGGAGGACAAGCCTTTTTCATTACCGCCGCTTTATTCGATGACCAAGGAAATCCGGTGACGGATGAAACCGTTACCCTAGTTATTGATGGAACTGCCCCCGATAATCCTTCCCTTAGACTTGCCAGTGGTGCAAGCCTAACAACCGACAATAATGGTGTGGTTGAGTTCAACATCACTGTAGAGAGGGCTAGGACTTCAACTCCACCGGTGAAGCAATCCCAACAAAAAGTCACCCTTACCCTTTCAGCGACGACTCCTAATGTGTCGAATCAAGCAACGTTGATTATTCCTGAATTTACAGCTTAATTTCCTTTGAGATTAGGCAAGTGAAGTTTTTTGTTTACTATTGAGGTATATATTATGTCTAACAATCCTGACGAAAAACGCTCTCCAGGGATTCCTTGTCCCCGATGTGGCTTTTTTATTGAAATGTCTGTGCAGAGTTTATTGTATCAACCCTCATTCCAGTGTCCAAGCTGTTTCTTGACTTTAACTATGGATCGTAGTCAATCTCGATCTGCTTTAGAAGTTTTGCAAAAGGTTAATCAGGAAATGGAAAACATAGAAAAACATAAGCATTTTGATCTATAAATTTATCAGAGTAAAAGTATGCAGTTAAGTAAAGTAGTCGGTGCTATCCTCAATGACTTATCTGAAGCTCAAGACTTAGCTAATGAATACTCAAGCCAACTTAGCTACAAATACAAAAATAATCAAGTCATTGACAACCATGAGAATGTCTTGAGTAATTTTCAAGTTCCCTCGGCAGTTTTGTGCGAAATTAATCTTGATCTCAAGTTTCTTATTAAAGAAATTAATCCTGATGGGTTCACTTTAAATTTTGAGCAAACCCAAAAAAACTGTGATGCCAAAGCGAGTAAGATAGTCAAGAATTTAACTGAAGAGATAAATAAATATGAGGATCTTAACATTGAGCCAAAGATGATTACCTCAGACTTAATCAACAGACTCCAAAGCAGTCTTGCACAAGAGTTATATAAATTATGTAAGAAGGCTTTTAGTTCCGAAAATGATTTAGCTGAATCTGAAATACAAAAGATACTTACCGATAGACTCGAAGATGAGTTATTGAAATGGGAGGGTATTCAAAACTTTCTTGAAAAGGGGGATGTTAATGATCCCAAGCAAATTAAGCGAGTGGGGGAAAGACGAGAAACAATAAAGAAATATTGTCAACATTCTCTCAATAATGAGATGAAGGAAAGTGCTTTAACAACAATGATTGAAAACGTTAAGGGAAGTCCCAAAACTGATGTTATAGTTTCTCCAGTTGCCTTGAATAAAGCATCTACAGAAACAATTCAAAGTTTGCGTATTACTGCTAAGTATAATGAGTCTCGATGGACAATCTCTAAGGCAGAATCTACCTGATAATCAACAAAATTTTATACGTTTTCTTCTTGTTTTTCTAACTGGCTATTTTAATAGCTTGACAATACTTATTTAAAGTACAAAATACCTGGAAAAAGTCGAATATTTAAAATTAAAAAATGTTTATTTTTATGTCTTTATTTTTATTTTTATTATAAACAATACTTTTTTGCTATGAGAAATAGTTAGAATAGCAGTAAGGGGTGTTTTTTAGTTTAGTCTTTCTCCAACTCTAGATTAGCATATCTGGGGTGGGTTTGGTGGTTAGTTATTCAAGGAGATAGCGGCCATGAAACAGTCACAAAAAGTATTTAGAGTATCATTATTTCTCTGTATTTCTAGTTTTTTGCTAGTAATTTTTACAGGTTATAGTTACTGGCGAGAAAAGAATCACATCTTAACAGAGGCTAAAAATAATGCGAAACAAGAAGCAGTTGAAACAGCTAAACAGATTGATGATCACTTAGTTAAACTAAAAGATAGTGCGACGGCTATTGCTAATGAGCTCAGTTCAGGAAACTTAAAAAAAGAGCAACTTATAGGCCGGTTAGGCAACACAATGGAGAAAAATCCTAAATTTTACGAAGCCGGTGTTGCTTATGTTCCCTATGGTTATGATGCCAACATTCGACTTTATGCTCCGATTTATAAGCGAGAGGAAGGAAAAATCAAACTTCTTTGGGTTCAAGACTCGTACGACTACACTGAATCTGAATATAATTACTATCATCGTCCTTTGGTTGAAGGAGGAACTTGGTTAGAACCCTTCTTTGGTGGAGTTGCTCAGTCTCTTCTTGCACACTTTAGCACTCCTTTTTATCAAATTGATCCTATCACTAAACAACAAATTCCAAAGGGTGTAGTCTTTACAAACTATTCCTTAGATGATTTAAAACATTTTATGACTTCTCTAGAACTGGGAAAAACAGGTTATGGATTTATTTTTTCTAAGCAGGGTAAATTACTATGTCATCCCAATAGAGAGTTTATTGATTATAATGATCAGAAATTTACTGGACAAAAAGCTTGGTTCTTTTTTGAACCCATTCCTTCAACAGACTGGTCATTGGGAGTTGTGTTTATCAAAGACGAAATTTTAGTTCATACTGAAAGTCAAAAACAGAAATTAACTACTATTATTTTAGGAATAATTACCTTTTGCGTTTTTCTCAGTATTCTTCTTTTAAAGACTTATCAGGGTACTGTTAAAAGTTTATGGTTACTGTCTTTTTATAGTTCTATTTTCTTATCTATGGGACTCATTGCTATCTGGTCTATGGATATTAGTTACAATAAAATTCATCAAAGTGAGAGTCGAAAACATAGAGTAGTGGTTTTTGGTGAAGCGGGTTTAAACAAATTCTTAAAGTCTCGTATTCAATTTATAAATACAAAAAAACTCCCTCAATATGTTCCTACTGGACTTTTTATTCAATCTCTAGAATTTAAAGATGCAAATGATGTTTTTGTGACGGGCTACATTTGGCAAAAATATCAAAAAAAACAACATAAAGACATTTCTAAAGGTTTTATTTTGCCAGAAGCGATTGATCCCAATATTACTGAATATTACCGCTATCAACAAGGTAATCAAGAGGTAATTGGTTGGTATTTTGAAGCTAACTTAAGACAGGAGTTTGATGATTCAAAATATCCTTTTGATTCTAAACAAGTTTGGCTAAGATTATGGCATAAGGATTTTTATAAAAATGTTATCTTGACTCCAGATTTTGATTCCTACGACTTGATTAATCCCGTTTATAAACCAGGTTTAGAAGAAGAATTTGTGCTTCCTGGCTGGAGAATTAAAGGGAGTTTTTTTGAATATTATCTCAATGGGTATAATACAAATTTTGGTATCAACAACTATATTGGACAAAAAGACTATCCTGAACTCTATTTCACCATAATTCTTCAAAGAGATTTTATTAATATTTTCATTAATAATCTAATGGTACCTATTGTGGTTGCTTTATTACTTTTTTTAGTTCATTTACTGATTCTTAAGGAATCTGATCCCTTGGCTATTGTCTCAGCTTGTAGTGCTTTTCTGTTTATTGTCATTCTTGATCAAATTAACCTTAGAGGTAAAATTTTAGCGGCCGGAATTCTCTATTTAGAATACTTTTACTTTATCTTATATCTCTTAATTATAGCGGTAGCTATCAATGCTATTTTATTTAGTCAAAAAAACCATATTCGTTGGCTGCAATACCAAGAAAGTCTTATACCGAAGTTACTTTATTGGCCAGGAATGTTAACTTTATTATTAGTTTTTACCTTATTAGTTTTTTAGCAGTCTAAAGTCACAGAGAGACGTTGATTTAAACGCCTCTCCGCCAAGGGTATTTATCTTTGATTAAGTAATAACAGTGGGTTTATCCCGTCCTGTAAATTGCTTAATTTGAGCAATTTCTTCTGCTAACTGAATTAGGGGAGATAAAGCTTCTTGAGTCTCTACATCATGTTTGCTGGAATCGGGTTCATAACTTTCGATATACACCCGTAAAGTAGCTCCTTTGGTGCCGGTTCCTGAGAGGCGGAAAACAATACGAGAACCATCCGTAAACCCAATACGAATACCCTGTTTTTGGCTGACACTGCCATCAACAGGATCAGTATAAGCAAAGTCATCGCTATAAGCAACTTCATAGTCACCATAGGTCTTGCCTTTCATATCTTTTACCATAGAACGAAGGCGATCCATTAATTCATTAGCAGGACCTGAAGCTACTTCTTCGTAGTCATGACGAGAATAGAAGTTACGACCATATTCTTGCCAATGATCTTTGACAATTTTCTCAACCGACTCCCCTTTAACCGCCAAAATATTCAACCAGAAAAGGACTGCCCAAAGACCATCTTTTTCGCGAATATGATTCGATCCGGTTCCGAAACTTTCCTCACCGCAAAGGGTAGCTTTTCCTGCATCTAATAAGTTACCAAAGAATTTCCAACCGGTGGGGGTTTCATAGCAGTCTATGCCCAGTTTAGCAGCAACTCTGTCAGCAGCCGCACTCGTAGGCATTGATCTGGCTACTCCTGCAATACCATCCTTATACCCTGGTACTAGGGTTGCATTAGCTGTTAACACAGCTAAACTGTCGCTAGGGGTAACAAAAAAATTGTTGCCTAAGATCATATTGCGATCGCCGTCTCCATCGGAAGCCGCCCCAAAGTCTGGAGCATTTTCCCCAAACATGATTTTTACAAGATCATGGGCATAAACTAAGTTAGGATCGGGATGTCCACCACCAAAGTCTTCTAAGGGTGTACCATTAGTTACGGTTCCCTCTTTTGCCCCTAAATATTGCTCAAACAAAGCTTGCGCATAAGGACCTGTAACAGCGTGGAGAGAATCCATACACATCTTGAAGTTATCAGAACTTACTATCGATTTAATTTTATCGAAGTCAAATAATGTCTGCATTAACTCCACATAAGGGGTGACAGAGTCTATTACTTCTACATCCATTGCCCCTAGTTTAAAGGAACCGGGGCGATCTAAGTTGATATCGGCTGCATCTAAAATTTTATACTCGTTGATTGTTTTAGTACGCTCAAAGATAGCATTGGTGACTTTTTCGGGTGCAGGTCCACCATTACTGACGTTGTATTTTACCCCGAAGTCTCCATTGGGACCACCTGGGTTATGACTGGCGGATAAAATAATGCCTCCAAAGGCGTTATTTTTGCGAATTACCGCAGATGCTGCGGGGGTTGAGAAAATACCATTAGCACCCACTAAAATGCGCCCGATGTTGTTTGCAGCAGCCATTTTGAGGATAATTTGAATGGCTTGACGATTATAATAGCGGCCATCACCACCCACGACAAAGGTTGCTCCTTCGCAACCATCGAGACTGTCGAAGGTGGATTGAATAAAGTTTTCTAGATAATGAGGTTTTTGGAAAACTGAGACAGCTTTACGCAGTCCGGAGGTGCCTGGTTTTTGTCCTTCAAACGGTGTTGTGGTTACGGTACGAATTGTCATAACGCAATTAGACCTAGATTAAGTATTCTGGAATACCTATGCTTTGGCAAGGTATGATTCATAACCACTTTACGCCATTTAAGGTCAATCAGAATTTAGAATTTATAATTTAGAATTTACTACACCTCAAGTTGGAGGCTTGGAACCCTTTTTTTCGGTCATGATATAGGTAAGAGATGAGAATATGGCAATCTGTCGTAACCCACCATTGTTGAGAAAACAGTTACTAATATTCTAAAAGATTCTATAGTAATCAGCAGTGAGATATAAGAAGCTTATAAGGACATAATATTATTATGTTTAAGCAGTCACACCTTACTCAGGTGAAACAGCTAATTGATTGCATTAAATTTAAGGTAGTGCGAGCATCTTGCTCGCTATAATCATTGATATACTAGCGAGCAAGATGCTCAAATTTCTATTATCTTATTTTAGACTGTGTTGAATTAATTTTATACAAGGGAAAAAATGTATATAAAAAAAATAGAGTTTACTAATTTTAGAGGGTTTCAATAACTTTTTCTAGACTTGCCTGAAAATTTAGCGGTTTTTATTGGTTGGAATGGTTCGGGGAAAACAACCATTTTAGATGGTGTTTATATATTGTTATTAGGATTAATTAAGGAATTGTTTGATTATAAAGGAAGAGAAGCAGACAAAGCCTTCTCAACTTATCAAGAAACACAAAATGATCTAGATTTATTAGAATATGAAAAATATAGAAAAAAGAACCTTTATTCCTTGTTAAGAGGGTCTAAATTAATTCCTGATCTAATTACTGACATTGACAATATCTATAATAAAAATAATTATTTAAAAATAAAAATAATATTATTTACTGATTTATTGTCGGGGGAAAACCCTTTTTTACTCGAAGTGATAAAACGAGAAAATTTAATATCTTCTGATTTTAAACAATGGTTTCCAAAAGGTAATACTTGGGAAGAGACTTTTAATATTAATGAACAATCTTCAGTTCCAATAATTGCATATTATCAATATAGTTCATTGAAAATAAAATATTTTTCTAATATAAATTTTCCTACAGCAGAAAGTTATAAATATTTTGAACATATCCCACCAATGTTGGTCTATAAAAATTCTTTAATGACTGATTTTGATGACTATAATCATTTTATTGAATGGTTTAAACAACAAGAAGATAAAGAGAATGAAGAGATTAGAATTAGAAAAGATTTTGATTACAGAAATAATAACCTTGAAATCATTAGAAATAGCTTAGAAGGTTTTTTGACTCATCTTAATTATCCTAATGATTCTAAATTTTCTGACTTGCGTATAATTAGGACTCCATCTAATCAATTTACTATTGATGATCAATTTACTATTGGTTCTAGAGAAATGATAGAATTAACTATTTCCAAAGATGATATAGACTTAAAAATATCACAATTATCAGACGGTGAAAAGAAATGTATTTTAATAGTAGCAGATATCGCCAGAAGATTAGCGATCGCCAATCCTAGTTTAGAAGTTTCTGATATTTTAGAAAAAGGCAAAGGTATTATCCTAATTGATGAAATAGAAGCCCATTTACACCCTGGATGGCAAAGAGAGATTATTCCAGCATTAACACAAACTTTTCCTAGTTGTCAATTTATTGTTACTACCCATTCACCTCAAGTATTAAGTAAAGTCAAAAAAGAAAACATTTTTGTGCTAGAAGATGGTAAAGTTTATCCAGCTAATCATACTTATGGGAGAGATTCTAATTCAATTTTATCGGAAACAATGGGAATCCCAGAAAGGCCAATCGAAATCAAAGAAAAATTAGATGAATGTTTTGATTTAATTGATGATAATTTACTGGAAGAAGCAAAAGCAAAGCTTGAAGAATTATCTGATTTATTAGGACATAATGACTCAGAAATTGTTAAAGCAAATACAACTATTGACTTTATTGAAAGAATAGAATGAAGTATATTAAAAAACAAAATGAACCCCCATCATTGTTAAAACATCGTAGTCAAAAAAATGCAGATTATAATAATTATAAGAACAAAGATGATTTACGGTTATCTTTATTAGAAGAACAAGGATATATTTGTTGTTATTGTATGCAGAGAATAAAAATTGATGATGTTCAGATAATGAACCAAAAAATGAAAATAGAACATTGGCAATGTCAAGATAAATATCCTCATTTACAACTGAATTATAATAACTTATTAGCTGCTTGTTTAGGAAATGAAGGAAAACCCTTTGGGGAACAACATTGTGATACAAAAAAAGGAAACTCAGATATTAAAATCAATCCGACAGATAAAAATTGTGAAACTTTAATACAATGTGGAAGTAATGGAAAATTAAAGTCTCATGATCCTGATATTGAAAAAGACTTAAATGAAACATTAAACTTAAATATAAATTTTTTAGTCAAGAATAGAAAAGATACTATTAACACAGTAATTACTCAACTTAATAAAAAATATCCTCATAAAACTTGGTCAAAAACAGGTATTCAATCATTAATTGATAAATTAATATCAAAAGATAAAAATGGACATTATAGTTCATATTGTAGTGCTGTGATAGCTTATTTACGAAGACGTTTATAAAATTAATAATTAATCTAAACTAGGAGGCTATTTTTTACCTAATCTGGACTACAAAGAGCTAAAACATAGTCTCCCTGGTTAACAGAATAATTGCTAGAAACATCAAAAATAAAGCCATCATTTTCAGAATAAATATCAATAATTTCTGGCAACTTACCCAGTTTATTAAACGTTAATATCTCATAAATTTTATCTCCCTTTTTGACAAAAGTTTCCAAAGATAATCGATTTTGAATCATCCCTCCTGTAGGAGCATAATAATTTTTAATTTGTTGACGAGAAACTAAGGTTATTTCAGTCTTTTGTAGTTTATAACCATCTAAATTTAAGACTCCTTTATTGACTAAATAATTTTTAATACCTGCAACTCCAATTGCAACAGATTGGGGCTGCATTTCCATTCCTGAACCTAATTCTAATGTCCAAGATTCTCGATCAACTTTTATTTTTCTTCCCATTGTTTCAAATCTTTTTTCTAACGCTAACCACGGTTTCATAAACGCTTCATCAAACGCATCTCCATCATAAGTATCCATCAAAACTCCATAATTGATGTTGAAATATTTGGCACTCTTTTGCTGTTCACCAGGAAAACAAAATAGATAATCAATACATTTATTACTAGAACTATGAATATCAATCACATAATTAGCATCCATCGATAAAGATTGTAATTGATAGCGATACTGTTCAAATAAAGGTGCACTACTCGGACAGTTTATTTTTTCCAATTGTTGTTGAAAAGCAGCCTTTTGTTTTTGTAAAAAATTTTCTTGAATCGTCAATGAATCGAACTTCAAGTTATCCTCAATGAACCTATCTAAATCTCGACAAAACTTTTCATAGTCCCAAAAAATACGATTCCAATCCTTTCCATCATAACTATTATATCGCCCCGAAGAAAAAAAGTGATTTCGTTGATTTGTTCCTAATGGGTTACAGACAGGAAGTAGCAAAATTTCACCATCTAGTTGACCTTTCTTGAGATTGGATAGAGAATCGATTAACTGAGAAATAACTGCATTGCCGACAATTTCAGACCCATGTAAATTTGATTGAATATAAACTTTTTTCACCCTTTTTTGTCCAACGAATTGATACAGTTGTAAAGAAAATTCATCACCAGAAGCAAGTTTGAATAAATTGAGGGTTTCAATGGTTGGTTTCATAGAAAATAAGATTGAGAAGGGGTTAATCATTAATAAATTTTTAAGAATAGCATCAAAAGTTGACAAAACAGATGCAAAAAAACTACCGTAAAAAAGTCCCTTCATCAATCATAAATCTAGCAGGTAATGCAAAATGGTACAAGCTAAACTCGGAGATACAGTCAAAGTCAACTATACTGGTAAATTGGAAGATGGGACAGTGTTTGATTCCTCTGTTAATCGTGATCCCTTGCAATTTTCCCTTGGAGAAGGTCAAGTTATTGCAGGGTTTGAAGAAGCCGTTGTCGGAATGAGTCCGGGAGATAGCAAAAGTGTTACCATTCCCTCAGAACAAGCTTACGGAAGCTATCAAGAAGAATTAGTGATTGTGGTGGATGAACAACAGATCCCCTCAGAATTATCCGTAGAGGTGGGACAACAGTTGCAAATGCGACATTCTAGTGGTCAAGCGGTTCCCGTAACTGTTACCAATGTTGCTGATGATAAAGTAACCTTAGACGCAAATCATCCCCTAGCAGGAAAAGATTTAACCTTTGAGATTGAATTAGTCACTATTCAATAATAGTAAGGAATAGGCAATAGTTTGGAACTGTGGAGGGTAGAGGGAGGGATTAACTGATTGTCTATTCTTAATTGCCTTAATAAAAAATGATGAAACATCCTCACTCAAAGATAGAAAAAGACCAACGCATTGAAGAATTAGAAGCAGAAATTGCTGGTCTAAAAGCCGCTCAAAAAGTAACTTTAACCATGCAAGAAACCTTACGAGAAAGTGAGGAAAGATGGCAGTTAGTATTAAAAGGAACTAATGAAGGAATTTGGGACTGGAACTTAAAAACCAATGAAATGTTTTTTTCTCCTCGTTGGAAAGAAATGTTAGGTTATGGCGATCAGGAATTACCCAATCATATTGATACTTGGAAACAATTACTTCATCCTCAAGATAGAGAAAGAGTGATGAAAATTGTAGAAGATCATTTAGCTAAGAAAACCGATCATTATAGTGCAGAATTTCGTTTAAAATGTCAAGATGGTAATTATAAATGGATTCTTTCTCGCGGAAAAGCATTATGGGATGAAACAGGAAACCCATTAAGGATGGCCGGTTCTCATACAGATATAAGCGATCGTAAAAACGAACAAATTTTATTAGCGTCACTGA
>JASJEA010000288.1 GCA_030064935.1 Crocosphaera sp.
CTTAACCACCACCGATCCCAATCTAGAAGACACTCATACTTACACCCTCCTTGATGATGCACAAGGACGTTTTAAAATTGTTGGTGAGCAACTGCAAGTGGCTGATAGTACCTTATTAGATTTTGAGGCCAATACTAGCCATATTATTGAAATCCAAACTACTGATAATAATGGCTTAAGTTTCACGGATCAATTCACCATTGGTCTCAGTAATATTGATCCCTTTTCCATTACAATTAATGACGCGTTTCAAAGCAATCTTCTCGAAAGCTATGCAGTCTCTCAAGATACAAACCAAGGAGTTGTTAATTATTTTGACAATGAATTAGAGGTGCAAATTGTTAATAATGCCTGGAAAGATTTGGACTTAGGTAGTTACAATATTACGGCTGATACTGTTCTTTCTTTTGAGTTTCGTAGTGATGAACAAGGGGAGCTTCATGGGATTGGCTTTGATAATAATGATAATATTTCTGATGCGGGTACGGCTTTATTTCAACTCTATGGAAATCAAACCTGGAGGGGTAGTGAGCAGACTTTTAATAACTACAATGCAGGGGAAATATGGAAGCGTTATACCATCGATGTTGGTAGCTTTTTCAGAGGAAACTATGACCGTTTAGTTTTCTTTAATGATAACGACACTGATAATAATTTAGGCGGTTCTAGTCAATTCCGTAACATTGTTATTTCAGAAGATCCTACGGCGATACCGACTTCTAACAATGAACTCATCGTGACAGTGGGTGAAAATACTATTAGTCAATCCCTAGAAAGTTATGGAAATGACTCACCAGTGATTCAAGATACACCTGAAGCAGTGGTAACTTACGATCATAATGGAAATGAGGTACAAATTGATAACAATGGTTGGAAAGATTTAGATATTACCAATTACACTGTGACAGAAAATACCCGTCTCCGTTTTGAATTCCGTAGCGAAGATGAAGGAGAAATTCATGGAATTGGATTAGATAATGATGATGATTTATTGAATAATAACAATAGCATCTTCCAACTATACGGAACTCAAACATTTGCTAACCAAGAGTTTAATGATTATCAAGGGTTAAATGATATTGATGCGGTTGATGGTTGGAAATCTTATGATATTAGTCTGGGTCAATATTTTACCGGAGACTATGATCGTTTAGTTTTCTTTACTGATAATGACACCCCTGATAATTTAGGTGGTTCTAGTCAATTCCGGAATATTGTCATCGAAGAGGTTATATAGACTTACTCAAACCTCCTCATAAGAAGGTTTGATGTTATCTTCTTGTTCCGTCTTAGCCGTGTTGATACTCACCAGCCCACAAGCTGACACAGTGGAGCGGCTCCTAGATCAAATATTAGGAAGTGCTTCGCACTTAATATCTTGGTCGAATTTTCATCCCTTCGGTAAAACCGAGGGTCTTCAATGCTACATTTTAGGACAGGAAAAAGGATCATAGAAATATTGGTTCTATGATCTTTCTATTAGTCTACGAGTGATAGAAATCTGTCTATTGAACCAGATTAACACCAACAATACGGCGGTTATCATCAAATATAAAGAAAAATTGTCTAATTCCCTTCTGGAATTTGGCTTCCACTACCACAATATCCACTGAGTCAACACTGGAACCAGGGCGAACTTCAATATTTTCAATACGTTCAAAAAGTCCATTTTCCTGTTGAATTTCTTGCCATGCTCTTTGTAGTCGGGTGGGCAAAATCTCTGTTTTCAGGGAAGAATGCAAATAACCCCTAGCCCTAGTAAAATCATTAACTGCCACAGAATTGATAACAATCTGAGCAATTTCTTCAACGGAAGCGACATTGGGAAAATCAACCCCAACCACTTGCCCACTCTTGTTAAAAGTAACAACGAATTCATCGGTTGTATCGTTAAAGGCTGTTTTTACTACCACAATATCAGCGTTAATGGTTGGTATAACCCTATAACCGACAATTTTATTAACTGGACCCGTTAACTCAATTAGATTATTCCAAATTTCTGAAATTTGGTCTGCGGTTAACTGAATAGCCAAGTCACGACTTAACAATCTTCTGACCTGATCATAATTTTGGTCATTTAACAGTTGAATCACTTGAGCCGCTTTCTTTTTTAATCCCTCTTCATCTACGTTATCAGCAGATTGAACTAATTTAACGGGAGGAGGGGGACTCAACTTAACTTGTGCGTTTGCAGTTAAGTTACTCATTGTTGTCATTAGGGTGAATACCAGTAAGGGTAGTCCTTTGCGCTTTAGTGATGTTAAAGACCAGTTCATATAAGTTTTGTACTCCTCAACCATTTCGTGAATCAGTTAATGGGTGGTGTGGAAACCCCCTATCTATTTTATGGGTCATTGTCCCTAAGTTCTACAACGAAAAATTATTTGTCTAGGTTCCTTAATCAATCAATTTTTTTAGACAAATCTTAATGTTTTTTTCGTGACTTTTCAATTAGGGTTGGCCAAATAAAGGTCTTTGTAACATGGCAGTATTCACATCACTCCAAACCCTCCACCTCCAGGTGTTTCAATAATAAAACTATCCCCAGATTCCATTTCTACAGTTGCGGTACTATTTAATATCTCTTCTCTTCCATCTTTGCGCTTAACCCAATTTTTTCCTACTTTTCCTGCTTCTGCCCCTGCTAAACCAAAAGGAGCAATTCCTCTATTTCCTGACAAAATATTGGCGGTCATGGGTTCTAAAAATTTGATATTTCTCATAACACCATTTCCTCCAGAATGTTGACCTTTTCCTCCACTATTTTCTCGAATTTTAAACGCTTCTACTAAGACGGGATAACGAAATTCTAAGACTTCTGGATCAGTTAATCTAGAGTTAGTCATGTGGGTATGAACTGCATCGGTTCCATTAAATTTAATTCCAGCACCTGAACCACCACAAATAGTCTCATAATATTGATATTTTTCATTTCCAAAAGTGAAGTTATTCATGGTTCCTTGAGAGGCCGCTAATACCCCTAATGCACCGTATAAAGCATCAACAATTACCTGGGAAGTTTCTACGTTGCCAGCTACCACAGCAGCCGGATATTGAGGGTTTAACATACTACCTTCAGGAATAATTAAATGTAGGGGTTTGAGACAGCCGGCATTGAGGGGAATATTATCATCGACGAGGGTACGAAAAACATATAAAACAGCAGCTTGAGTAACAGCTTTTGGTGCATTAAAATTAGTTTTTAATTGTTCAGAAGTTCCTGTAAAATCGATAGTCGCACTACGAGTATGATTATCAATAGTAACCTTGATTTTGATTACTGCACCTTGATCCATTTGATAAATAAATTCTCCATCCGTTAAAACATCAATAGCTTTTCTGACACATTCTTCCGCATTATCTTGAACAAATTTCATATAGGATTGTACTGGTTCTAAACCATATTGAATAATCATTTTTTTTAGTTCTTGTACTCCTTTTTTGTTGGCTGCAATTTGTGCTTTAAAATCAGCAATATTTTGCTCAATGTTTCTTGCCGGATATTTATTATCAGATAAAATATCTCTAACTTCTTGTTCTCTAAACTTTTCTTTTTCGACTAATAAAAAGTTATCAAATAAGATACCTTCTTCTACAATTGAGGTAGAATTAGGGGGCATAGAACCGGGTGTTATTCCCCCAATATCTGCTTGATGTCCTCTTGATGCTACATAAAATAAAACTTTTTGATTTTGATTATCAAAAACAGGAGTGATAGCGGTTACATCGGGTAAATGAGTTCCCCCATTGTAGGGATTATTAGACAGATAAACATCTCCAGATTGTAGCTGATTGCCCTTATCTTCAATGAGACTTTTTACACTTTCACTCATACTGCCTAAATGGACAGGAATATGAGGTGCATTGGCTACTAATAACCCTTGTTGATCGAAGATTGCACAGGAAAAATCTAGGCGTTCTTTAATATTAACTGAAGAGGCGGTATTTTGTAGAGTAATCCCCATTTGTTCGGCAATAAATTGATAGAGATTTTTGAATATTTCTAGGTAAATCGGATCAGGTTTGGATAGGTTTAACATCATTGGGTTATGGAATATAATAGTTATTTTTAATTTAAGATAATCTTGAGATAGTATTCTACTATAATTATTTCATCTTTTTCTATACATATCGTTAATTTTGGTAATAATATCCTGACAGTGCAAATCCAGTAATTTGTTGTTCTCAACTTTGGGATAAAATTGATGCAGAATGAATTAAATCAAATTGAGGTTAAGGTAAAATCTTAATTTAGAGATCACCTAATTAAAAGAATAATCGTTGTTTTGTTACCAAATAATTTCAGTAATATCTAAACTATTTGCAGTTTCTTGTTCACAAAGATCAAGGAAATAATTATATACTGGATCAAAATCTTTTGTCTGAGCCTGATCTTCTAATTTTTTATAAACTTTACATAATGTTTTAACAGAAGTATGGTGAACAATATATTTTTGATGTGATTGCCTATTGGCACGAACACAGGAACTATAAGTACAAGATACCTTTAAAAAGTATTTTTGTACTGCCAATGTAATTATTTGTTACAAATTTATTGTATAAGGATGAATAAACAAATATTAAATAGACTGAACGTTTCAGCATTAGAATTGATTAACTTCTGTCAAAAAAATCATATCCTTCAATTGTCGGTGTTTGGTTCTGTTCTCAGGGAGGATTTTACCAAAACAAGCGATATTGATTTTCTTGTAGTCTTCAATCCTAAAATTAAACTCAGCTTAATGGATTTAGTTGGTATCCAATACAAACTTGAGGAAAAAATTGGACGAAAAGTAGACTTAATTGAAAAACGGTCTATTGAAAATAGTCATAACTGGATTCGTCGTAAAAACATTTTGGAAACTGCTACTATTATCTATGAATCAGGACAAATCTTATCTGCTTGATATGGCAAAATTATGTCGAACCATTCTCCGATTAACTGATGGTATGACTGAAACTGATTTTTACTCTGATGAAAGAACCCAATTGGCAGTTTTATATGAAATCACCATTATTGGTGAAGTGGTTAAAAGACTTTCTCCTGATTTTCGTCAATCTCATCCAGATATTAAGTGGAGACAAATTGCTGGCATGAGAGATAGACTGGTTCATGATTACGATGAGGTTAATCTTGATTTAGTATGGCAAGTCATTAACAATTTTATCCCTGAACTTTTAGTTTATATTACGCCTTTACTGCCAAGATTAGAGGACAAATTATAATGATAAATGAAAAAATTAAACTAAGCTAAAAAATAGTTTTGTACAAAAATTTTTGTACAAAAC
>JASJEA010000289.1 GCA_030064935.1 Crocosphaera sp.
ATTTTTTAGATGAGGTAAATCAAGTTGCCAACTTGAGAAAATCCTCTGGCAAATTTGATTTTAGAGAATAAATTTATGGGTGGGTATATTGTAGTAATTGATTGTGTAGATGGTGGTTTAGTATTTGGAAAAAAAGAGGAAGCGGAATTCGTGAAAAGGTAATTTTTAACAGTGCGAGCTTCTAGCTCGCTATTCAACAATTAATAATTCATAATTACTTTTAGTTACGCCAATTTAACTAATTATTGTCTAAGTATTAGTTTTATCAGGAGAAAAACATGGTTGATTTTAAAAAGAAACTGGGAGTAAAATCTATACAGAAAAAAGTAAATCCAATAGATATTTATGATGAATTAGACAGAAAAAGTACGACTGATGAACTTCGTCCAGTACAAATACCAATATTAAAAGAGTGGTGGTTACATCGAAAAGAAGACCAATATTTGATTTTGAAATTACACACCGGAAGGGGGAAAACATTAATCGGTTTATTGATACTTCAATCAAGATTAAATGAAAAGAAAGGTCCGTGTTTATATGTCTGTCCTAATAAATATTTAGTACAGCAAACAGCTCAAGAAGCAGAGAAATTTGGCATTGGATATGTAACTATTGATGATTCTTTGCCAGATGAATTTTTAAATTCAGAAAAAATCCTCATAACTTATGTTCAAAAAGTTTTTAATGGAAAATCAAAGTTTGGTTTAGGTGGGAAATTTCAGAAAGTCAATACAGTTATCTTGGATGACTCACACGCTTGTATAGACCCTATAAATGATTCATTTAAAATTAAAGTAAGTAATGAACATCAGCTCTATAAAAAACTACTTCAACTATTTGAAAGTGATTTGAGAGAGCAAGGTGAAGGTAGCTTAGAAGAGATAAAAAGTAACAGCAAAGAATACCAAGATACTTTACTACCAGTGCCTTATTGGAGTTGGCAAGATAAACAATCAGAGGTTATCAAAGCTCTATTAGAATCTGCTAATGAAAATGAAGTAAAGTTTACTTGGCCTCTAATTAAAAATAACCTAGAAAATTGCCAATGTTTTTTTAGTGGTAAGGAATTATAGCAATCAGGAATGAGATGTGGGAATTGAGGTGTTCCTTAAAAGGATAGAATATAGCAGTTATCTTATGAATAAGATACATTTTCTTCTTCCCTATTCCCTGTTCCCTGTTCCCTAAAATTCTCCAATATCTCACAACTCAAATCATATTGCTATAAAAATTTCAACTATTCTAAGTCCCATTAGTAAATTTGGCACTTTTAGTAAGGCTGAACACAGAATTTTAATGTCAGCAACTACACAGAATAATTCTTTTTTTGTTAAAGGTCTTGGATTGAATATTGAAGCTGTTAAAAATCCACTTATTGATAAAAATGAAAAGTGGTCTGGTGAAAAAATGATTTTAATTCCTTGGCTAATCCATGAGGAGTTAAAAGAAACATATATTATCAATAAATTTGCAGCAAAAGATGTCAATCGCAGAGTAGGTTTTGTTGTGATTACATCTAGTTTCAAAAAAGCTGAAACCTACGACAAATTAGGTTCTATAGTTATCAAAAGTGATAATATTTTTAAAGAAATTGAGAAACTAAAATCGGGTGATTATACCAATACAATTGTTTTTGCTAACAGATATGACGGAATAGACCTTCCAGATAATTCCTGTCGTGTTTTAATTATTGACTCAATGCCATATTCTTCTTCTTTAACTGAAAGGTATGAAGAAGAATGTAGGTCAAATAGTGATTTGATCAATATTAAAACTGCTCAAAAAATTGAACAGGGACTAGGAAGAAGTGTTAGGGGAGACAGAGATTATAGTGTGATTATTATAAATGGAAATGATTTAGTTAAATTCATTAAAAGTGTTGATTCAAATAAATTTTTCTCAGATCAAACAAGGAAACAAATAAATATAGGAATTGAAGTTTCTAATTTTGCTAAAGAGGAAGATGCAAATGAAGGAAAAGATTACACAAAAGTTATTAATGATTTAATTAATCAATGTTTAAACAGAGATGAAGGTTGGAAAGAGTTTTATAAAGAGAGAATGGAGGAGTCAAGTGATGAGGAAGAAAAATTTAATGAGAATATATTAGAAATTTTAGAGTTAGAAAGAAAAGCAGAAGAAAGTTTTTATAAGAACGAACCTGAGAAGGCAATAAATTCTTTACGGGAAATAATTGATGATTACTGTAGAAATGACGAGACAGAAAAAGGCTGGTATTTACAAATTATTGCTCGTTACAAATACAAAATTAGTAAAGCAGATTCTAATTCAATTCAAAAGGATGCTTGGAAAAAGAATGAGACGCTTCTTAAACCGAAAGAAGGGATTAATTATAAAAAGTTGAGTGATATAAATGACAATAGGATTAAAAGAATTAAGGATTGGATATCTAAACAGAAAACCTATGAAGAACTTATGTTGACTGTAGAGAATATTCTAGGAAATTTGAGTTTTGGTCAAGAAGCATCAAAGTTTGAGAAAGTGCTTCAAGATTTAGGTAGTGCAATAGGTTTTTTGAGTCAAAGACCAGATAAGGAATTTAAAAAAGGCCCAGATAATCTCTGGTGTGTTTCCAAAGATTATTATTTTATATTTGAGTGTAAAAGTGAGGTAAAAGAGTCACGCGAGGAAATAACCAAAACTGAAACAGGTCAGATGAATAACCACTGTGGTTGGTTTGATAAAGAATACAAAACAGACCAAGTAAAAAGAATATTAATTATTCCAACAAAAGATGTTTCCCATCAAGGAAACTTTACTCATCATGTTGAGATTATGAAAAAAGGAAAACTAAAACTTTTGAGAGATAACGTAAAGTCTTTTTTTAAAGAGTTTAAAGATTATCAACTTGATGAAATTAGTGATTCTAAGATTCAAGAATGGATTGAATTTCATAAGCTGGATGTTGAATCTTTAAAAAGTGAGTATTCTGAGAACTATTATCAAAAATAATAAAAATGGAAAAAGCAAAGTTATGAAAAACGTGAGGCATCATAGCTGTATTTGGTATCACCTGTTTGTAGCAAACGTTTGTCATGCTTGGTATAAGTAACTATGCAAAATTAATTACACATTCTGGCAATTTTCTCTTGCATGAGTGTCTTCCTCAATTAGGAAATTTATTTTGCACGACTACTTACAATACTCAAATTCTGAGTAAAGCTTTAAGATTTAATTTAAATAGAATTGCTACATAACTCATCAATATTAATCTTATTAATCTTCCACATCTCCTCTTCTTCCCACATCCACCTACTATCAACTCGATAAACACTACCATCAAAATCAAACACTGTTGCCGTTGCCAAAGTCTCAATCCAAACAGTAGCACCACAAGTGTGAGGTTTTTCCGGCCGATAAACAATTCGACAAGGACCGTGAATCTCAATTTCGTGGCCTGTAGCTAAATTCTTGCTGCCCCGTTTTGCAGAAACTACATCAAGATTGGTATTTTCCTCTCTTTGATTGATGCCAATATTAGGGCGAGTGACATCCTCCCGGCGCTGAATCAATAGATAAAGCGCGGGCTTCCAACATCACTGTTAGATATTGCTGCCCGACGCCACTTGTCTAGGCCAAAAGCCCCCGACAGCCCGACTTGACAGCCAATTTCTTTCCCCCAGAGTCCCTGGGTACTAAGTGCTTCGTAGCCTCGGTTACAGATTTCCTGAGCTGAGGCTATGTCGCGATCGACCTCATACTTACATGAGGGACAGCTATGCCATCTATCAGACAGTTCTTTCGGAGCTTCAATTCGGCAGTTTGGGCAGGTTTGAGATGTCCCCTTGTGGTCTACTTCGGCGACATATACCCCTCGCTTTTTTCCCACATAAGAAAGAATACTCCGAAACTGCCCAAAAGCCGCATCAATCGTGTGTTTGCCAAGAAATCCTTTTGCCATAACTCGGAAATCAATATCCTCAACGAAGATTGTTCCGGCCATGTCACACAATTTGTGAGCTAACTTGAACTGATAGTCTTTGCGCTTGAAACCGATATGATTGTGCTGCTTTTCTACTTTAATCCTGGCTTTTTCATAGTTAGCAGAACGTTTTTTCTTCTTCGACAATCTGCGTTGTAGCACTTTCAGCCGACGATGCTCTGTTGCAAAGAATTTGCGTCCTGGTTCTGTAAAGCCGTCACTGGTTGCCAGATAACTGTTCAATCCGATATCTATTCCCACGAAATGACCATGAGGCTCTGGTTCTGGTATAGAAATATCAGATTGAATGGTAATAACAGCAAACCACCCCATCGCTTTTTTGAGAATTCTGACTTGTTTGACAACAAACCCGTCAGGGATTGGTCGATGCAAGTTGATTTGGACTTTCCCTAATTTGGGTAACTTGATTTGCCACCCTGTAATTGGGTTGGTGGAAAACTGAAGGAAAAGTATCGACTTCATTTGTCCATACTTTTTGTACCTAGGAAATCCGTAACCTCTATTCTGGAAAAAGTCCCAAGCATCGTGCAATCTCCTGATGGTTGTTTGCAGAACCTGAGAGGGCACTGCTGCTAAACGAGGAAACTCTTTTTTAGCTTTGGGGAGTTTGTTTTGCTGTTGCTGATACCCAGGGAATGGATAATCGGCGCTCATTATATACTCTGACTCCAAGCTACACCTATCTACTGGACACTTTCTAGAAGCAATCCAGTCTTTCAGTTCCCTGAGCGCGTAGTTGTAAGCTACTCGACAAGTTTCGAGCCATTCGTTGAGCAACTCGACTTGTTTTTGATCGGGGTAAATGCGATAGGTGTAGTTTAGATTCAGCATGAAAAGAATCTTACCACAAAAAACAGATTGTAGTAACTGCTAATTTTACCGGGTTTGACCGGATAAAATTAGCTTGGGGGAGTCCATGTATCCCGGCGCTAATTATGCGCGAATATAGCGCGGGACTTAGAGCTGCCCCAAACCCCCTCAAAAGTTAAATTTATTGCTTATGAACCTGTATCGGAGGTAGTTCAACAATGAATAATATATATAGATATAGTAAGTTAATTCAAAAACTATTGAAAGAATCTGCTAGCTATAGACCACTCAATCAAATATAATCACAATTTGTTTTTGATACAGAAAACTATAACTATCAAATTGTAAATATGGGTTAGCAAAATCAATTTCTAGTTTATGGATATATTCTACATTTAGATATCAAAGAGGAAAATTTTTGGATTCATCACAATACATATTGAATAGCTCTACTTTTTATAATATATGTAATTAATATATATTGTTTATCTTGATTATTTATTGATTTATTGAT
>JASJEA010000067.1 GCA_030064935.1 Crocosphaera sp.
TCTAAGTTAATTCCCTGATGTTTAAAAATGAGGCGATCAAATTTAGTATTCTGGAAAACTTTAGGATGATTTTTACTCTCTAAGATGGGTTTTAATGTATCTAAAACTTGCTCTTTTTTGAGTTGTTTTCCTTGTTTATGTCTCAGAGGAATATAAGCAATATCTGTGGGTTTATCTCCCCAACAACAACCAATCCCAACTAACTCAGCTTTTCTGGGGTTTAAGGCTGTTGTTTCTGTGTCCCAAGCAACAGGAATGTTACTATTTTTGTATTTCAAAAGTTGCTCACATAATTCCTCTAATTGCTCTATTTCCGTAATAATAAGAGGTTTAATTAAAGTATCTTTAGTCTCATCTTTGAGAGGTTTAACTATAGCAACTTTGGAAGATGTATCATCAAAAATTGATAGTTGATGCGTTTCATCACTATTGATTTTTTTTGTAACTTCTGTGGTTATTTTCCCTCCAAAGTTTTCTTGTAATTGGTTGATTTCTTTGATAAATTTCTTAAGTTCTAATTCTTCTAAGATGGGTTTAACTAAAGCACTATTAAATCCTTCTAGTTGACAACTTTCTATCTTAAAATTCAAGGGTGCATCTGTAACAATTCTTGCTAAATATTGGGAATGTTCAGCATCTTTTTGCCCCTCTTTTAACTTTTTATTGTTAGCTCCTTTTATCTGCTCAATGTTAATATAAATCTCTTCAAGGGTTCCATACTCATTCAATAGTTTAACGGCTGTTTTGTCTCCTATTCCTCTTACCCCAGGAATGTTATCTGATTTATCACCACATAATGCTTTATAATCAATAATTTGGGTTGGTTTAATGCCCATTTTCTCAGTAACACCTTCTATATTAAATTCTGTATAACCTTCTCCTGATAAACTTTTGACCGCATTTCTTTCTAAATATAAAACACTGATATTATTGCTATCATCAACCAATTGAAAAAGATCCCGATCACCACTGACAATTTTAACTTTATATTGGTCGTCACTTGCTTGGGTTGCTATTGTTCCTAAGATATCATCTGCTTCGTATCCGGGGGCAGTTATTATGGTTAAATTTAAGGCTTCTAATAATCGTTGTAAGTTCTGAATATCGGCTATAAAGTCTTCTGGTGTTTCTTGTCTATCTGCTTTATAATTAACATCTGCTTGGTGGCGAAATGTAGGTTCTTTACTATCAAAGGCAATGGCTATATATTGAGGATTTTCTGACTTAATGACTTGAATTAATGAGTTAAGAAAACCAAAACAAACACTGGTAGGAATACCATTTGATGTTCTTAAGGGACCTTTTCTTGCTTTCGCAAAGGCATAGTACGCACGAAAGGCTAAAGAATGACCATCAATAAGGATAAAAAGGGGTAAATGATTTTGATTGTTCATTATAAAATCTTAACTTATTAATACTATTTTGACACAGATAGTATTTACGTTTAATATAAGGACAGCAACATACTCCAGAAGACTGTGAAGGGCTGGGTGTTTGTTTTATACTGTTGATTATCAAGCGTTTAACTATTACTCTGAGATAAAAAATTCTTTATAGGAACTGCTTTTATTTTCCCCTTTCTTTTCAAGCAAGGTTTCAAGCACAAACCTTCTACACTATCCCTATAGTATAATTTTCAGTAAATAAAAAGCAATATTATTTACATTTAGTTATAACTCCCATTTTAAGTTTAGTAGGGTTTTGAAAATTAAGCCATTTTATTACATTTAACAAAACCCTAATTTTAGCAAAATAGTTTGATTAGTTATGTTTTCGGCATTGTGTTACTAAGCCGTCAAATCCTTCCCAAATTTGTTCATTTGAAGCTTCAATCATACCGAACATAAATTTAGTCTTTTCCTTAATTTCTAAGGTTAATAATTCTTCCGATGGTTCAAACTGATAAGTTAATGTAGCGGCCACTGTGCCATCAGAAATCATCGGTTGATTTCTCACTTTCAATTCAACTTTTCCTTTATTTTCGCCATAATAATCAGCCCAACCCTGTTCAGAGCCATTAGAAGTAGGAGGTTTTATACATTCACGAAACTGTTTCGCACTGATATTTTTATACTGCCTTAAAGCAGTAGCAGAAGCCTGAGGAGTAATAGTCATGGTCAATAAGTAACTAACAGTGGTCAAAGAAGCCAATAATTTATATGGCTTTAATAATGATGAATTCATGACACTTTATCTATGTGTAGGGTTTTATGACTGTAATGATAACTAGAGTTTTAAAAATTGATGCATTAAAAATCAAAACTTAAACAACGCTTAATATTTTACAGCCACTAAAAACACTTACTCCATTGTTTCAGAATAGGATTCCTCAACAGTAACTTCAGCAGAATTATTACCAGTAATAATATCGAGACGGGGAGGAATTTGAGCATTTAATTGATTAATTGCCCATTTTGCCGTATCCTGAACCTCTCGATCGCTATCATCAATGGCATGACAGAGCAGCTGAGAGATTTGGGACATTAACTCATAAATTCTAGTTAAATCTCGAATAGCATTTTTACGAACTTGAGGATTTTTATCTTGTAAAGAAATAGTTAAAGCATGATTCATTGGTTTGAGGGTTCTGGTACTAATTTGAGAGAGAGCTTCTAAAATTAAACTACGTTCTTGAGAATCCGTGTCAATCATCAAATCAACCAGAGGTTTCATAGCTCTAGAGTCTGCTTCTTGGGCTAATTTCCAAATGGCTTGGCGGCGTTTTTTGGGTGCAGTTTCTCTTAATTCTTGGAGTAAGTCTTCGACATAGTCGCCACTGGGGATACGAGTCGTTGCTTGAATGGGCAATGCGGTGGTTGTCTCTGGATTTTCTACTACAACCTCTGGGGACTCTTTTGAGTCTATTACAGTGGGCTCCAAAACAACAGGTTCATTCAATAATTCAGTTTGTGGTGGCTCTTCAACTTCTGATTCAGTGTAGATTTGAGGTTCACTTTCTGGAATGATATTATGCTCTTCTGGTGGCTTTTTGGGCAATTCCTCAATTTTCTGAGGCTTTAATAGTTCTTTTTCAAACTTTTCTTGGGAGTAGGGGGAAAAACGACGTAAATAGAACCACAAGCCCACGGCAATGGCCATAATAATTACTGACAATCCCACCCAAAGGGCAATATTGCCTTGTTTTGCTAGGTAAAATTCGACGTTTTGTAGAGCTTGTTGGGCATAAATATCATTAGGACGAGCTTTGAGAGCATTTTCAAAGTATTTTTTTGCCGCTTGATAATCTTTTTCTCCAGTTGCTTTATAGCCGGCTTGCATGGCTTTATCATAAGAAGAAGCCGCCGGGGATGAAGAGGAAGCAGGGGAGGGATCGGCGGTAACTCCTTGGGCAATTTCTTGGGGCTTACTTATGCTCTCATCACTGCTGGAAGCCCTGGCATAAGCATCATTTAGAGACGGATATCCCCAAGAGGATAAACAGATGATTATAAATAGAGATAAACGATAGTAAATCATAATATGGATTTAAAGGCAGAAATTCTTAATTTTATTCTCATTAAACTACACTTTTCATCAGTACATCTTCTTAACTAATTTCACCCTTGTGCCAGCGATCGCCACAAATTAGGGTATGATTTTCCCATTGTTGAGACGGCTGAGGGAAATCCTCTCGATAATGGCCTCCCCTGCTTTCGGTGCGAAATAAGGCACTTTTGAGCATTAAATAACCAATATCTAGGAGATTAAGGGTTTCAGAGCAACAGCGTAACTGAAATTGGGCAGTGATTTGTTTAAATTTAACAGATTGGTTAGGGACTAATTTGACAATGGGCTTGCTAAGAGTAAATGCTCTGAGTTGCTCTTGCCACTGGTTGACTCTTCCTATAGCTGCTTCTAATTTGGCTTTTTGACGAGAAATTCCCGCACTTTCCCAGATTAGAATCGGTAAATTCCTACGGATGTCCTGAATTTGTGCCATTTCTGCCTCCCAATCTTCTTGATTGTCTATCAGAAGTTGAGATTGATTGGCTATAGGAGAAGGAGTCGTAACTTTGAGGTTTGATAATTGAGCCGCAAATACTAAACACTCTAGCAAAGAATTACTCGCAAGACGATTGGCTCCGTGAACTCCTGTGCTTGCTGTTTCTCCGATGGCATAAAGCCCTGGAATAGAGGTGGCATTATTCGAGTCCACTTTAACCCCTCCCATCCAATAATGGGCTGCTGGTGCGACGGGAATGGGTTCTTTGAATACATCTATCCCCCATTTTTGACAGACACGAATAATATTCGGGAAACGACGACGAATTTGCTCGGTTTCAATAGGACGTAAATCTAGATAGACATGAGCCTGATTTGGCCCGACTTGTTGGGTTTGTAAATAATCGAAAATAGCCCGACTAACCACATCTCTAGGGGCTAACTCTCCCCTGGGATCGTAATCAAAAGCGAAGCGTTTTCCCTGCTCATCCACTAGATGGGCTCCTTCTCCTCGCACTGCTTCACTAATCAAAAAATGAGGCGCACCGGGTTTAGTGAGGGCGGTAGGATGAAATTGAAAGAACTCTAAGTCTCTAACGATCGCCCCTGCACGCCAAGCCAAAGCCACTCCATCCCCTGTACTGACGGTGGGGTTGGTGGTTTGGGCATAGACTTGGCCGCCGCCCCCTGTAGCTAAAATGACGGCTCCTGCTTGAATCCAGTTAATTTGACCTTGATAGAGAACACTTAATCCCTGACAGCTTTTTTGTTGAGGATCGATCCATAATTGGAGGGCAATGGCTTGAGGAAGGATAGTGATGTTGGGGCATTGAATGACTTTTTCGGTTAAGGTGGCAATAATGGCTCTGCCCGTAGTATCGGCAGCATGAAGCACACGAGCATGGGAATGGGCGGCTTCTAAAGTCATGGCCAATTGTTCCCCTTTGCGATCGAAGGCAACCCCCATATTTACTAAAGACTCGATAGTTGTGCCTGCATTGTCTACTAAAAATTGCACTGCATTTTGATCACATAAACCTGCGCCTGCTTTGAGAGTATCTTCTCGATGAAAGACAGGGGAATCGTCTGGGGCAATGGCAGCAGCAATACCTCCCTGAGCCCAATCACTGGCACCGGTTTTCAAGGTATCTTTCGTAATCAGTCCAATTCTATAATGAGTAGGTAAACAAAGGGCTGCGTAAAGTCCGGCTGCCCCAGATCCCACCACAATGATGTCAAATGGGGTTGTTAATTCTTCAGTCTCTACAAGATTGGGGGAGGCTATCAAGGTCAATTTGCCAATTTTTGTGATAAATTTCCTACCATTTTAACTTTAACTGTTAGGATCAATCCAGAGCTATCTTGAATTTTCAGCCTTTTTCAAGTAACAAGCTATTCATCAACATCAGGCTTGTTAAGAAACATAAATTATCTGCAACATTGTACGTTGCTTGTTGTATGAGAAACTCCTCCACAAAACCTTTATCCTTATTTCAAAAATTTCAACAGCAAATTAAATCAATGAGCCCCCTAAAAACGGAAGAATCTTTGATCTTCCGTATTTTAGTGCAAGGGTTAGTCATTGTGGGGATTATTGCCACTGATATTGCGGCGGGAACCCAGATGAGTGTTTGGGCCATTCCTTTGAGTATTATTGGGGCTATTTGGAGTTGGTATCGTCGCAAACACCGCAATATTACCGTCAAGTTTTTCCTGGCGATGGCTATGTTAATCGTACTCTGTTTGTTTTTGAGTCGCTTGATTGAAAATCTTAATGATACTCGTTTGGTTTTGGCGGAATTATTAGTACAGTTACAAGTTTTACACAGTTTTGATTTACCCAGACGGAAAGATTTAGGGTACTCAATGGTAATTGGTTTAATTTTATTAGGGGTAGCAGGAACTATTTCTCAAACTGTAGCTTTTGCCCCTTGGTTGTTGATATTTTTGATTTTAGCCATTCCGACGCTAGTGCTAGATTATCGTTCTCGTCTGGGGTTGGAAAGTATTGATAAGCAATTAAAAATACCATTTCAATCTCGTCAAAATAAACAAAAAAATGTTAGCTATTCTCCAGTTTCTCTCAAGGCAATTGCCCTATTAGTTACGATTACTATTGTCTTTGGTTTGAGCATTTTTATGCTGATGCCAAGGTTTCAAGGGTATCAATTACAAAGCTTTCCTGTTGATAGTCCAGTGGATGCAGAAAGTCAGAAATTTAATGGGCAAAATAATAGTATTATTAACCCAGGCTACGATAAAAAAGGACAAAAAAAGGGGAGTAATTCTCAAGGAAACAATAGTAATGGTGAAGCACAAGGGGAACAAGATAATACGCAATATTATGGTTTTAATACTAAAATAAATCAAAATTTAGAGGGAGAAATGAAGCCAAAAATTGTCATGAGAGTTCGTTCTCAGGCACCTGGTTTTTGGAAAGCATTATCTTTTGACCACTATACAGGACAAGGATGGGAAATTACCAACGAACAAGAGTTTAATACTATTGACAAACATCCTTTTTCTTATCGATTTTTTATTGCTTCTGTTGCCACTATGATGAAAACTAAAAAAGTCATTCAAAGCTACACAGCAGTGGCAGATTTACCTAATATTATTCCCTCTCTTTCTTCCCCTAGACAAATTTATTTTCCAGCGAAAGAAATTGGCCTTGATAAGCTTGATAATTTACGATCTCCAGTAGGGTTACTGGAAGGATTAACTTATACCGTTGTTTCATCAGTTCCTTACCGAAATCGCACACAATTACAAACATCTCCCCCTGAGTATTCTAAGGAAATTGAAGAAATTTATCTCAATGTGCCTGAAGATATTAAAGAAAAAGTTCGTCAAAAAACCTTAGACATTCTCGATACTTCAGAGCAATCATTCAGCTCACCCTATGAAGCGGTTTTATTCTTAACCCAAGCGGTTAAACAAAGGTATCAACTCAAGGAACAACTACCTTTGATTAATGACAATCAAGACTTAGTTGAAGCCTTCTTATTTGACAATGAAGGAGGGCTACCGGATCACTTTTCAACTGCGTTAACTATCATGTTACGTTCAGTGGATATTCCTGCTAGATTAACGGTTGGTTTTGCCCCAGGAAAGTTTAACCCATTTACTGGATTTTATGTGGTTAAAAATACCGATGCTTATGCCTTAACCGAAGTTTATTTTCCTTATTTTGGTTGGTATATGTTTGATCCAATTCCGGGTCATGAATTATTCCCACCTACCTTAGAAGAAGACCAAACATTTAGCGTTTTAAGGGAATTTTGGAAATGGATAGCGGGTTGGTTGCCTTCTCCAATAGCTAACTTTTTCAACATTATTTGGACTCAAATAATCGTCGGCTTTATTAGTTTCTTGGTCTGGTTATGGCGGTTTATTTCCAGTGGTTTAATTGGCACTTTAGTCGGGATTTTATTGGCGGTTATTTTCGGCTTTTTAGGTTGGTTAGGATGGGGACAGTTAAGAAAGCTAGGTTATTATCGACGTTTAGCCAAATTACCTCCAATGGTGCAACTCTATCAGGAGATGTTACGGGTTTTAAAAGTGAAGGGATATCCAAAACATCCAGCACAAACACCCCTAGAATATGTAGCGGTTTCCTATCAACAACATCCACAGGAACAAGCAGAAATTATTGATGAAATTTCCCATGCCTATGTGAGTTGGAGATATGGAGATAATGACCAAAATCTTGACTATTTAAAGCAACAGTTTAAAGCTTTGGTTAAGAGTTTGAAAGGGCAAAATTAATCTATAAATCGAAATGCGCAAATGCGCGAATTACCTCCACCTTAAGGTGGAGGCTTAAAACCCTTTTTTTGGTTTACTAATTTCTGGAGGAAATACTGAAACATAATCGATTATTTTCTTTTTGTGATTAAAGAAAAGAGCTTTTTTAGGAATAAACGACGGTGGCAATGATAATACCAAATCCGCTTTAGAAAGTAGATAATCATATTAAGAAGGCAGAGGGAGCAGGGGAAGCAGAGGAGCCAGGGGGAGAAAGAATATTACTCTACGATAATAAACGGATCTGGTATAACAATAGTTTCTAGATAATTTTATCCTTTGTCATTGCCCAGCCTACAATTTCTAAATTAGCCTTGTAATTTTATCAATGTCCTCAAAATAATATACTTGCTATATACTCGAAATAATAATTACATATACAGACAATCCCTTAACTGGTTTTTCTACTGCTCTGGTTTTCTCGGAATGACTAATAAAGAGACACAAAATATAACTACGTAAAATTACTAGGGTTAAGAAAAAATAAAATAAATCCCTCAAAGCTTGGATTCATCAAATCTAGAGAGTAGTTATTTAGTTTGCTTTACAAAAATAACCACAAAATTTATATAATCTTTATAATAATACTGATACTTTCAACAGTTTACAGTCCAGAATTTGTTTGACATATTTAATAATATCTCTTACGTGATATTAGTTATGAATATTTTAAAAACAAATTCCTTAGCCTGTAATTATAATCAAGTTTCCTTAGAATATACTAGAAAGAGCCTACTGATTATTGATGGTAATATAGCAGAGATTAGTAAGTTAACTGAGAATCTATCTAGGGATACGGAAGTAATCGTCCTCAATCCTGATCAAGATGCGATCGCAGAGATTACTCAAATTTTAGAACAGAGGAAAAATATTGATAGTCTTCATTTGGTTTCTCATGGAAGTGCAGGAACTTTATATTTAGGTAATGGACAGCTAGATATCAAGAATTTGAGAAATTATGCACATCAAATTCAACAGTGGGGTGAATCTTTAAGCAAAACAGCTAATCTTTTTATCTATGGTTGTCAGGTTGCTGCTGGAAATATTGGCAAGACATTTATCAAAGAATTGAGTCAATTAGTTCAAGTTAAGGTTGCTGCATCGGAAACTATAACCGGAAATAACGAATTAGGAGGAGATTGGAATTTAGATTTTGTAACAGATTCTATTGATTTTAAACCCTTATTGAATGATAAAAATTGCGCTGATTACGCTTATATTTTAACGGCTCCGACACCTACCTTAATTACCAGTCCTAATGGTAGGGCAATTTCTAACTTTGTGCTATATCTTTCAGAACCCAATGGTGAAGTAAAAAAAGTTAAGATTAATAATGTTGCTGATGGTGTTTTAAGTATTGATATTAGTGAATTTTTAGCCACTAATTTTCCCGACTCTGAAGTTGCTGCTGTTACCATTAAAGCAGGGCGAAATAAATCAAGATGGGGTCGCAGAAAAGGACGGTTATTTGTCTTTAATAATGAAGTTGATTTACCTAGTGGTAAACCTGATATAAAAATAGAATATGATGACCTTTCTCAACCCATTATTATTGATAATAACTCAACAGATGGAACGGTAGAAATTGTTGATAGTACAGGTACTTTTCACTCTGCTTGTATTATGATTGAAAGCCCCAATAGACATGATATTTCTAATGTTGTTTTTTATCTCCAAGATGAAACAACTCAAGAAATTATTAAGGTTAAACTTGATGAATTTCCGCATGGAATTAGTCGTTTTGATGCAGCAGACTTTTTACTGACTAATTATGAGGATTATAATTTAGTTGCTTATACCGTTAAAGCTGGTAGGTATAAATCAGGAATGGGACCAGGAGAAGGACAACTTTTTGTCTTAGATTCCAGTGTACATTTACCTGTAGGTCATGTAAATACTAGCGTAGATTTTAACCATATAATCAATACAGATGCGCCAGAAATTACAGCCCCTAATATGGGTAGGTTAACAACCTTAATTGTCTCTGAAGGAACGATCAATTTAGCCGATATTGACTCAATTGATGATATCGATAGTGAAGGAGATGGCTTAACCTATGAAGTCTTAGATATGTTAGATGCACAAGCATTTACTATTGATACGAATACAGGTGAATTAAGTTTTATTAGTCCGCCAGATTTTGAAAATCCCCTTGATCAAAATGGAGATAATCTTTATGAATTAGTAGTTAAAGTTACTGATTCTGATGGCAATGCAGATATTCAAAAATTACGAGTTGTTGTTAATGATACTGTAGAAACTTCAGGAGCGATTGGTGATTTAGTTTGGTATGATAGTGATGGCAATGGAGTTAAAGATTTTGGTGAATCAGGAATTGGCAATGTAACTGTTCACTTGCTTGATAAAAATACCCATGAAATTTTAGAGACAACAGTAACAGATAGTGATGGTTTCTATCTTTTTGATACTCTAAGTTCAGGAGATTACATTATTAAAATAGATAATGAAACTTTATCGGGAGATTTTGCTCAAACCTTTGACGCTGATGGAAATTTAGATCATATGTCAATGGTGACTTTAGGTGAAGGAGAACACAATTTTGATCAAGATTTTGGTTATAAACCCCTTGGAGAAATTGGTGATCGTGTTTGGTTTGATGACAATGGAAATGGAATTCAAGATATTGGTGAGATTGGAATTGAAGGAGTTACAATTCATTTAGTTGATCAAAATACGAATCAAGTTATTGACAGTGAGATCACAGGAACGAATGGATTCTATCTTTTTGAAGGGGTAGATGCTGGTGATTATATTATTAAAGTTGATCAGACAACATTACCGTCATCTCTCAATTTAACTCAAACTTTTGATTTAGATGGTAATTTAGATAATCAATCTACGTTGACTTTAAATCAAGGTGAGGGCAACTATGACCTTGACTTCGGATATCAACAGCCTACAGATCCCAATCCTATACTTGCTGATGGCACTTATGAGATTTGTAGTCATCCTGATGGTAATGCAGCTAACCCTCTGTATGGACTAAGATTAGATGGATTATTAACCGGTAATCCTGGGGACATCTATACTTTCAACTTCGATGATTCCCAATCGGATATGTTTATCACCATTAGTGAAAATGGACAAAAAATTCGCATATTTGGGACAGCTTTTGGTGGTCGTGATATCGGTGATGAATATGATCCTCATGAGTCTGGTTTGTGGCAGATTGATTTTACTTACAACAACGTTACTGGTTTAAGTGGAGATGATGATTTTGTTGTTGACGATAGTTTAGCTGGAAGTAATACAGGGACTATCAAACAGTTATTTGGTGACCAACGAGAGTTTGATCTAACAGATTATGCGGGGAACTTTCCTGTTACATTCCAACTTGGGAATAAAGCTGATGATCAGGGGCATCGTGGTTTTGACGGGATTTCTGCCTGGGGTTGGTTGAATCATTCTGGTGGTGAGGGTTATTTATCCTCTTCTGATTGGTTGTTCACGGTGAAACCTGAGCCATTGGGTTCTCTTGGAAGTATTGGAGATAGGGTTTGGTTTGATGATAACGGCAACGGAGTACAAGATGCTGGGGAAAGTGGAATAGCTAATGTAACTGTGAATCTCACTGATAGTAACGGCAACATTACTACCACCACTACTGATGAAAATGGTAACTATTTATTCAATGATTTAGCATCAGGAGAATATCAGGTTTCTGTTGATGAATCTACTCTTCCTGATGGCAATCTATCTCAAACTTATGATCTTGATGGAACATTAGATAACACTTCTGTTGAGAGTTTAGAAGCAGGAGAAGAGAATCTAACGCATGACTTCGGATATACTTTGCCCGATATAATTAATCCTCAAGACACTGGCAACGAAGAAGTTATTTTAAGCAACGATCCTGATAACTATACTGGAACTGATGCTGATGAGATCATTCGTGGGTTAGATGGGAGTGATATCTTAACTGGTGGTGGAGGTAATGATTTTCTCATTGGTTCTAGTGGAAACCCAGCACCAGGTTTTGAAGAAGAAGATCGTTTGTTTGGAGGTACTGGACAAGATACCTTCGTCGGAGGAGAAAATGGCAATATCTTTTATAATCAACACGGTTTCGCTGACTGTGCGATTATTGAGGATTTTAGTATCCAAGAAGAAGATAGGCTTCAGTTAGTTGGATCTGCAAGTGACTATACTGTTGAAACGGGTACAAACTTCCTAGGACAAGGTTTCACCCGAATCTTCCATAACAACGATCTTGTGTTTCTCGTCCAAAATGTTCAACTAGCCGACTTAACATCTGATAGTTATGTTTATGTCTAATTGAACTTAAGTAGAGGTTAGTGTTGAGCAACGTTACAAATGGTAACGTTGCTTTTTTTATTGGTTTGTTGTAACTTCTAGCTAAACATTGTTATTCTTCATAGAACCATAACAAATGACAACATTCTTAACAAAACATCAAATTATCGCAGCCACAGCAAGCCTTGGCCTTAGCCTTCTAGGAGCTAATGCAGCACAAGCAGCTTCTTTTAACTTCTCATATACCTTTGATCCTTCTTCAAATGGTAATAATTTGCCTGTTTTTGTCAACGGAATGGTTGACGGGGATCTTGTTGGCAATACCTTGACCAATGTTAGTAATATAATGGCTGAGGTAACCGTTGATACTGGTGCATCTATTGTTTCTCTTGCCACCTTTAATGATGCACAGTTCTTAACTAGAATGTTTACCCTTGATGGTGTTGGGGTTGATATTACTACAGATAATACAATTGAACCTTTCTTAGAATTAATTGATGGTAGTGATGCTAAATATAGCGAACCTGGTTTTGTTCCCACTGAAACCTATAATCCTGATAATTGGTCATTAACTGCTAAATCTGTTCCTGAAAATGACATTAGTGGACTTAGTTGGTTAGCTTTAGCTGCTATCAGTGGTATATCTCTAAAAAGGGAAAAAATCAAGTCATTTTTTAAATAAATAACTCACCTTAGAGTGATTATAGGTTATGAAATCTACGGATTATTGTATCAATTTCATAACCTAGTTCTGAATTCTAAATTCTGATTGATCTTACTTCTTTCCAAAGATTAATATAGTCTTCTTGAACTTGCTTTGACAAGGGTTCTAAAAATTCGCACTTCTCGAAAATATCTGCATCAATATATAACAAAGGATTAGTAATAATTTCTTGAGAAAGTTCGTTTTTATCAATAGTATTAATCACGGGGGAAGCTGCGTCAGAAAATAAAGAAATAAGATTAGCTGCTTGAGGTTGCCAACAAAAATCAAGCCACTGTTTGGAAGTTTCTGATAACTCTGATAATCCTTTTTTTTGCTTTGGCTTCACCCATAAATCTGACCATAAAGAAGTCCCAGAAAAGGGAACGACTGCCCTAATATTACGATTCTTAGAAACCAGAGGTATAATCTCATTAGACCAACCCACGCTAACCCAAACATCTCCAACTAATAGCGGTTGTAAATAATGGCGATCGCTATAATATTTAACTTGTTTTTGTAGGGTTAAAAGGTCTGATTTTAGCTGAGAAACTTGTTTTAAATTTGCACTATTATAGGATTTACCTAACTTTTTTAAGGTTAATCCGATCACTTCTCTGGGTTGATCAATTAAAGAAATGCGCTCCTTTAATCTTTCATCCCATAAATCTGACCAGTCTTGGAGTTTCCAGTCTAACTTATCAGAACGATAAGCAATCATAGTTGTTCCCCAACGATAAGGCGCACCCCAAATATCACCATTCTCGTTTAGCTTTCCCTGGTTATCCCGTTTTACAAATCTTTGCCAACGAGGGGACAAATTTTCCCAATTCTTAACCGATTTTAAATCAAGGGGTTGAATTAAATCTTTTTCAATCGCCTGAGATAACCAAGCATCCCCTAAAGTCACAAAGTCACTAATAGAAGGAGGTGGGGGGTTAATGATAGGAATATTGGGTAAATTTTGCACTAAACCCTTGTTTTGATCATCTTTCCCTTGCCAAGTTTCGAGTAAATCAAATAACTCTTTTAATTGCCCTTGAGGTTTAAAATCAAGAGAGGGGCGTGAGGACAATTGTTGACGAAAAGCCTTTAATAACTGAGGAGGAATGGAACCCTGCAACAAGAGAACCCGTAAATTAGCATTAGAATTGGCACAACCTGATAAGAAATGGCCTAATGCGATAATTCCTGTGGTGGTGAGAAAAGAACGACGGGTAAGCATAGAATTTACTGTATCGAAGGTTACGGTTGAATTTGTCGTTTAATGAAGACTAATGAAGTAATCGTTAAATGAATCAGGAATCTATAACTATCCGTCTCAGGCAATTCTAGGATTGAACATAGCACAGTATTTAGTGATGGGCATTCTTATGGATGGGCTACAACAACAAATCAATGAACTTAATCTAAAAGTTACACAACTTCATCATATTGTTGAACAGCTTAGCCTACAGATGGGGACATCTCAGCTTTCCAATGAAGCCATGATTAACGAGAAAACCGCTAATCAAAACTCCTCTATAGCGAACGTTTCTCGTACTGCTCCCCCCAGTGTAGCCAAAGCAAACCACTATCAATCAGTGATGGAGCATAAAGACATTTTACTGGATGAGCGGGAAAGTCACACACTGATAGTCCCAGAAGAAGAACCCCTATTAACCACGGATCTTCAGGTCAGACGTTTAACTGCTCAACTCACCGCAGCTTATAACCGAATTGCTGCCCTCGAAGAACAGTTATTAGCCTGTCGTATGATCCCTTAAAAGACGAGAAAACGGGGATAAAGGGACAAAATAGGACTAAGGTGAGGGAGTTCTGATTATACAGTGTTTTGGTTAAGGGTTAATTATTAGGCATAGTGGTTTGAGGAATAGCCGAGCCATTGGGTTGAGAAGGTAGTGAAGGAGTGGTTGGATAATTACCCAAACCGTTAGGAGAATTACTGGGAATCGTGGACGGAAAATTATTGGGATAGTTTGATGGTAAAGGAGTGAGGCTTGGATCATTCCAAGTGTTAGGATTAGTCTCATTTTCCCCTGGTAAAGTAGCTAAGGCAACGCGATCGCCCCCTACTTCTCGTAACATATCCAAGACTTGAATGACTTCGTTATAACTGGCATTTCTAGAGGCATGAAGTACCATTAATCCTTCGGGGTTCAGTTGATGGTAACTCTTGATCTGATTAAACAACTGATTAGGACTGACCAGTTGTTTTTCCACATACACTTGACCAAAATCATCTAAACTGACCACTAACATCTCCCGCATTTGGGGTGTGCCTGAACCTGCTTTGGGCAAGTCTAAACTAATGGCTTGCTGACGGGATAAGCCAACTGCACCCAAAATAAAGAAGGTCAAAATGCAAAAGATAACATCGATCATCGGTAACATTTCGATGCGAACTTCTTGCTGCGAAGAAGAATCTTGCCACAATTTTAAGGGGCGAGAATGAGTCTGATGGTTATGGGATTTTTTCCGAGATACTTTACTGCTAGATGTCATAGGGCTTTATAAAGAAAATGAGTATATAAGTGCTTATGGTTCAAAACGTTCAGTAAACTTGGAGGGAGTTTCGCCCGATAGGAGGGAGGAATCACTGTCACTCTCTAGCCAACGTTGGCGATAAATAACTTCTAACTCGCTGCCGGCTTTACGAAATATTCGTACCTGATTAAACCAGAGAGACTGAAAAATTCTATAAAAGGTCAAACTGATAATGGCAACGATCAATCCAGTGGCAGTAGAAATTAAGGCTTCACCGATCCCTAGGGTAACACCGGTGGTGGAAGAGGTTCCTAAATCACTAATTTGGATATCTCCCAAAGAAGTAATCAGCCCTAAAACCGTTCCCAATAATCCCAATAAAGGGGCTAGGGCAATAACGGCCTCCAGAACTTTGTCACCCCGTTTCATCATAGCCAATACGTCATCGGCTGATGATTCGAGGGCCAAATGGAAAACCTCTGGATCAGGATTGTCTAACCTTAGAGGCCCGTAAAAAAAATTCCCCAAAAGGTGTTTCCGATGCTCTTTCGCCACTTTAGGAGTTGCATCCCAGTTTCGAGCAGCAGTGTCTAAAATTCTATTGAGAATTTTCCCTTCTTGGAGCAAAAATCTTACCCAAAACACAGAACGTTCAATAATTGTACTCAAGGCCAATACCGACAACATCAATAAGGGCCACATGGCGATTCCGCCTTTGCTCATAATTTCTTGGATATTCACAGTTTCGCTTAACCTCCGTTACTGATCCCCATGAAGAAATACCTTAGCAGTTATACTTATTGATTTACAATTTATTAGATTTATCGTTAGCAATCAATTATATCCTCAGATAAGGAAGTGTTGTGTATCCAACATTCGACAATTCATAAAAATCATGATCTGGGGGTTGATAATTCGAGACACTTTCCCATTCACAATTAGCACTGTGAGTATAGATGTATTTTAATTAGGATAGATGGTGATGAGGACCCTAAAAATGACGAAAGCCGTGGGCTTGCTCTCGCTCTGTATTTTGAGTGGATTGGTTGCTTTCTCAAAAACATACTTTTCTACTGTTTTCAAAGACGTACCAGGGTTGCAAGAAGTTTCCCCAAGAATGATTTTTCCGAAACGAACCCTTGACAAAAAGCCATTGGTTGATCAACAAGTTCAATTTGGCTTTAAGTTATTGACAGGTTTAGCCAACAGCAGAAAAAAAGAAAATATTTTTATTTCCCCTACCAGTATTAGTCTCACCTTATCCATGCTCTATAATGGAGCAACGGGAAGAACAAGACAAGAAATTTCTCAAGGGTTAGCTCTCAGGAATATCAAAACAGATACCCTCAATCGTACTAATCATTCCTTAGAAATGGATTTGAAGACTTATGATCCTTATAGCAGGTTAGTTACAACTAATTCTCTATGGGCTAAAGAGGGGTTCCCTTTTCGTTATCAATTCCTAAAAACCAATCGTACTTATTATCAGGCTAAAATTACGAATTTAGATTTTTCTAGTTCTGAAGCCAGAGGAATTATCAACCGTTGGGTTACTGAAGAGACAGAACAGAAAATTCCAGAAATAATCAATCAAACCAAGGCTGATGATGTTCTTTTTCTTATCAATACAGCCTATTTTCAAGGAGTTTGGCAAATAGGTTTTGATAGAAGTTTGACAACGAATAAGTCCTTTCATTTAACAGATAAATCGGTTAAAACTTATCCTTTTCTATCTCGTCAAGGAACCTATAATTATTTAAAAACTCCTCAGTTCAAAGGAGTGGAAATACCCTACGGAGATGGACGTTTTAGCTTGTATTTATTTTTACCTAGACTTGAGAATACCTTAGCCAGTTTTGTTCAAACTTTAACGCCTAAAAAGTTAGCAAAACACTTATCTCAGTTTCGGCCAACTCAAGGGTTATTGGCCTTACCTCGTTTTACTTTGAATGATGAAATTGATTTGACTAATGCCTTGAAAGCTCTAGGATTTTCAACGATGTTTGATGCGTCAAAAGCGGAGTTTGCTGCGTTAAGTTCTTATCCAACTTATGTCAACGGTATTAAACATCAAACATTTTTAGAGATAAATGAACAAGGAGTTGAAGAACCTTCTCAGGAGTATTTTATGATTAAGAGAGGTTCAATTTACCAGGAAAAACAAGGATTCTCTTTTGTTGTAGATCGTCCGTTCTTCTGTATGATTAGAGATAATAAAACAGGAAATATTCTATTTATGGGAATCATTTATGAACCTTAAACACCCTTAAATCCTATTTTTATCTCTTCTTCTTTTAAATCAAAAGAAGCTAACTTTTGCCGATTTAATCGATTTATTCCAATCTGATTTAAAAGAATTCCTGCAATAACAATTATTCCCCCAATATACTGAGGAAAAGTCGGAACTTCTTGTAATAATATGTAAGCAAAGAAAACCCCAAAAATGGGAGTAAAAGAATTAGCTAAAGAGACATCAGCAGCTTGGGTTAATTTTAATCCCATAAACCAAAACAATTGACCCGCTACAACAATAATAGCTGCATAAATAAACATCCATTTCCATAAAAAGGGTGAGAAAACATCACTAAAATGGAAAAATCCATACAGCTTAATAACAATAATAAAAAAGATAATTGTCCCTAAAATAGTCCTAATAATGCTAAACACACCCAGAGAAATTTGAGTCAGACTAAATTTTGTTAAAAGATTAGCAAAAACAGCAGAAATAGCTCCTACAATGGCTAATATTTCTCCCCTTCCAAGACTAATAGCTTGACCCATCATTACCATAGATTCCTGGGGTTCTTGTAATAAAATACTCACCACAACTCCAGCAAAAGAAATCACTGATCCAACTGCTACCCAATTATTAATTCTTTCTCTAAATAACCAGACAGAAAATAGTAAAGTTAAAGGGGGTTCAATGCGACTAATTAATACAACATTATTAACAGAAGTTAAGTCTAATGCTAGGAAAAATAATGCAGGAGCTAATGCACCCGCAAAAATACTAACAGTTATTAATGCAAACCAATCTTTAATATTTAATTGCTTAAAAATTCGCCAAGATAACTGATTTTTATAGATTAAAACCAGTAAACATAAAGCACAAAGATTTCC
>JASJEA010000290.1 GCA_030064935.1 Crocosphaera sp.
GTGAACTACCCTAACTAATTGCAAGCAATATAGTTAGGGCTTCCAATCTCATTGGGAGTTGCGTCTAAGAGGCAAGAAATCTTACCTCCTAGCCGTCTTACACTCCCTCCATTGGCAGTATCGCTAGTTCCTAACGAGTGTCTTGAGTGCGTCTTACATTCGGCTTGCGAAGCCGAATTACGCACTCGCAATATCCGTAAGGCTTCATTTCTAATATTTATTGAGGCGTTGATGTCTCTGTCATGAGTGGTTTGACAATGTTCGCAAGTCCAGGTTCTAATATCAAGAGGTAAATTATCAACTTGATTTAGACATACATGGCAAGTTTTAGAGCTAGGGAAAAACCTATCGACTTCAATATAAGTTTTCCCTTCGTTTTCTGCTTTGTATTTAAGCATTGTGCAAAACATTCCCCAACCACACTCACTAATAGCTTTAGCTAAGTTGTGGTTTCTAACCATGCCCTTGACATTGAGATTTTCTACAGCAATCACTTGGTTTTCGTTGACTATCTTACGGGATAGCTTGTGCAGAAAATCTTCCCGACATCTAGAGATTTTAGAATGGACTTTAGCTACTAACCTTCGAGCTTTTTGTCTCGTTTTACTCCCCTTTTGTTTACGAGATAACTTTTGTTGCTTACGCTTTAAGTTCTGTTGATGCTTGGCTAAATGTCTAGGGTGATCAAATTTAGAACCATCACTGGTAACAGCAAAATCAGTTAATCCTAAATCTATTCCGATGGCCTTACCTTCTGTTGAGGCTTCTGGCTTATCTAAACCATCATCGACTAAAACAGAAGCATAATATTTGCCATCACTGTTTTTTAAGATAGTAACTGTTTTAATTGTTCCCTCAAAATCTCGGTGACGACGACAATATACTTTACCGATTTTTCGGTTGAGTTTCAGGTAATCTCCTTCAAATGTAACATTAGCAGGATAGCTCATAGACTGTCTGCCATGCTTTGATTTGAATCGAGGTAATTTTGCTCTTTTATCAAAGAAATTTTGGTAAGCCCGTGAGAGATTTAAGGCTACAAATTGTAAACACTGAGAATAAGCATCACTTAGCCAAGGATATTCTTTTTTGAGTCCCGGTAAAAGACCTTGAATAGCGCCTCGACTCAAACTTTTTCCGGTCTTTTGATAAGTTTTCTGGCATAATTCTAAAGAATAGTTCCAATACCATCGACAGCAACCAAAAGCCTTGGCTAATGCTTGCTGTTGATCAGTATCAGGATAAATTCTAAATTTATAGCCCTTGTACATTATCATTGACTTGGGTAATTGCTAATATTATAGCAGAAAGAGCAGATTGGGCCGAGGCTACGCCGTTTATTTTTTTGATTGGCATTCATCCCCACCTAAAATATGGATATTTTTTTGAGAATTTATAGGTGGGGACTTCTGCCAATAATTTTGTTAAATTTCACAAAATATAAGTGCATAAACCACTAAAGATAGATCGATTGTAGGGAGAGGAAACGAAACATGACTAGAGGAGGTGATTGAGGTTGGGAGGTGTTATATATATAGGCGATCGCCAAGCAGGAAAAACCCATCTTGCTTTAGAATTAGCTAACCCTAAGAAAAAATGGGTCACGGTGGATTCTTTAACCTATCGAAAAATTGACAAAAAAGGTCCGGGTGGAACTAAAGCGGAGCAAAGTATTTATAAGAGAGATTTCAATGTCAAGGTAGGTCTTCGTGCTGGAGAAAAAGAAATTCTCACCAACTGGCTAGATACACCTGGGGAAATTTGGCAACCTAGTAGCAATTGGCCTGATCAACATCCCGATTTATGGCAAAATTTTCTCTCACATATTCAACAAGCAGCCGCAATACAGTTAATTCTGCCCCCTTATCGAGAAATTCTACCGGATCATCATCCTAACTATTATAATTCCCTTACAAGACAAGATTTTATAACCAGACAACAATGGATCAATCGTTTTAAGCGGTGGGTTAAGTTTTTTAAGCAAAATTGTCCTCGTATTGAACATTTATTATTATGTCTGAATAAAGCAGATTTATTTTGTGAGGATCTCAATCATGAAGCAGAACAACTAGCTTACGATCCCTATAATCAAAAAAAGGATTGGCAAGAAAAAGATCAATATGTTTATTACCGTTATTTTACCCCTATTCATCCTCAGATTAATGAATTGAATTATCATATTAATGACTTATCGGTTCGCTGTTTTATTACCAGCGTCCATAACCGAAATTTACTGGAGTTACCTTGGATTTATTTAGGCAGTTATTTAGCTGAATAATTTTAAAGGAGGTATTAATTATGACCAATGGAAACATTGCTATTATTGGACCAAGAGCATCAGGAAAAACAACTTATTTAGCTGCTTTAGCTTATCATCAAAATCATACAGTCAGCACCAAAAAAGGTAAAATATATCAAGTCAATCCTAAAAACCCCGAAGCTAGACAGTTAAAAGAGCAAGCAGAAGAAATTTTATTAACTGGGAGAGAATTTAAGGCGACTCGTCCTGATAAAACAGTTTATGAATACCCTTACTATATGTTTAGTATCGATTACAAACCTAACCTACTTTCAAAAAATAAAACGATTTCTCTGACCACAAGAGATTATCCAGGAGAAGTCTTTAACCAGCTTTTTCAAACCAGTTCTTTAAGTAATCATTTTCAAGAGTTTATTACAGACTGTTTCACTGCTAAAATGGGCTGTGTTATTTTATTAAGTGGTTGGGAATTAGGGGAAGATATAAAATATAGAAATATGTTCAAAAACTTTCTGATTCTTATGGATAAAAGTAATGTGGATAAAAATTATAAATTAGCGGTAGTTATGAGTAAATGCGAGAGAGGAGAAATCTGGACTGGAAGATTAGAACCGGAAAAAGACTTATTTGGTATTCATTTAAAAGAGACCAAAAAGACTTTAAAAGAAAAATTTCAAGCAAACCCTCAAAACTTGAAATTCTTTGCCTTATCTACCTTTGGAATTATGAGTACAAAACCGAAAGATCCTCGTCCAAATCGAGAAGATCGTGTTGTTGGAGGAAAGCCTGGATCAATTATTAGGGATCGTAGTAATTGGCAACCTTACAATTTAATAGAACCTCTATTATGGATTAGCAATAGTTATGAAGCTACCCAAGAAGAATCATGAAAACATCAAATTGGTTACCACAAAAAATGAGATTGAATTCTCTCGATAAACTGGATACCAATATCCGAATTATAGGAGATCGTAAAGCAGGAAAAACTGTTTACATGGCCTCTCTTGCTTATTGGCCCAATGCCAATAAAAATAGTCCAGTGAAGTCAGTGACTTCTATTGGTCAAAAATCAGCCGGAAAAGAACTTTTAAAATATGCTCAAGATATTTTAGAGCAAGGATTACAACTCAAAGCAACCCCATTAAATCCTGATATTAAAGAGGTTAAAGATTATGGGTTAAGTATTGAATTAAAGGAGCAATTTAGATGGTATAATCTCATAAATAGAAATTTGAGATTAACCATTTCTTGTAAAGATTATGGTGGGGAATTTTTCTCAGATTTACTTAAAAAATCTCATAATCAATTACTACAAGATTACTTAAACGACTGTATTAGAGCAACGGGAATTTTGTTATTAGTGGATGGGACAGCATATTCTAAAGATGAAGAATATGCTTTTAGTTTAGAACAATTTCTCAATACCCTTAGTCAACCTCATCCAGAGGAAAAAGGAAGACGTATCGCTTTTGCTCTAACGAAATGTGAATTAGTTCAACTTTGGGTAAGACGACATGATCCAAGAGGGTTAACACAAAGTCTTTTCCCTAACATGAAGAAAAAACTCGAAACCTGGCAAACTCAAAATTTGGGAGTTGTGGACTATTTTACAGTGTCATCTTTTGGGACATTAGGAAAAGATAACAGTGAACCGAATACAAAGATTATTAAACCCAATCGAGAAGGAACCACTTCCGTTATTAAAGATACCCGAAAGTGGCGACCTTTTGGTTTAGTTTCCCCAATTTATTGGTTATCTACTGGTCAACGTCATAAAGCATTAGATGAGGATTAATACTATGCCTATTATTGATATTCACGAGTTTAGTACAGGAATTAACGAGGAAGGAACCCCTGAGAATTGGCATTCTAAAGGGTTTACTGGGAGTTATATGAACGCCACCCTGATGCAGATTCCTAGAGCGGTTCGTGAAGACATTGGTGCAGGTTTATTTGAACTCTCAGAACAGGCCGTACAAAAAACACCTGCACTGATTGGTCGAGAGGTACAATTAGGGGATGAACAATGGTCGGTTCTTGCTGTTATTAGTAATGCTAATGATGAAATTGGACGAAATATCTCAGTTACTCGTTATTTCTTAACACAAGGATTAGGAAAGCTAAATGATTTACTGACTTATCAACAAAAAAATAATTTAATTTTTGATCCTTTTGATCTTAGACAGTTCAATGAAGCTCATCAATATGATACAGATGAGACTCCTTCTAACATTAGTAATCTTTTATCCTTAGTTTTCGGTGATGACTATTCTAATTTTTTGAATAATCCATTAATTCCTGCAAATACAACAACAACAACCGGTCAAAGACTTCCTGCTGTGGCTATTTCAAAATTAGCAGAAGAAAAAGCCAATAGGTATGAGCCATCAATGTTGATTACATGGGCTTATAATGTAGAGGGATTAAGAACACCTAGGGACTTTTTAGTTATTTATCCTGCTAATACAATCATACCCTCAGAAGAAACTCCAACAGAGCAAAATGAAGAACATACTCAACCTGAATTTTCAACTGATTCTGATGGTGAAAATGATTTAACACAACCAATTCAAGCAACGCCTCAACTTTTATCATTACCTCCTTCTAATCATAATTTATCTTCTCCCACAGGAAACATTTATTCTGCGGAGCAGAGTATTCAAAGAGACTTAGATAGAGATAACAGTGGTAATAATAATCAGCAAAGGAGAGAAAGAGAAAATGAGATTTATAATGCTATACATTATTGGATGTATTATGGACTTCGAGAACAAAATAGTAATATATTTCAACTTAATAATTTTTGTCAAATAGCTAGTGAGGATTCTACTAATTTACGAAACTCTTATGATGCAAATTTTTGGGAGCAATCTATCTTTCAAGCACTGGGAATTGATGATGCAAGAGGTGTGGAAAATCAACTAGGAACTTATAGTGACAACTTCGTACGATTATACTTCTTATATGGTTTAATTCTCCCTCATAAATTCACTGAATTTTTAACCTGGTTATCCCAAAGTTCAGGAGGTATTAATGAAAATTCTGAAGCTTGTCAAAACGCTTTGAGTTTCAGCACACAAATTAATCAACAGTCGTTACGATTGGCTAAT
>JASJEA010000291.1 GCA_030064935.1 Crocosphaera sp.
TAAGCTGCTGTAAATTTAGGGTCATAAGTGGGAATAAAAGCGTAGGGACCATAATCAAAACTTTCTCCTGTAATGGACATATTATCAGTGTTTAAGACCCCATGACAAAATCCTGCTGCCATCCATTGGGCGACTAATTGAGCCTGACGTTTCACTAATTCTTGATAAAATAATTCGTAAGCATTGGATGTTTTTGCATCAATTTCTAGATAATAAATATTGATAACAAAATCTAAAAGTTTTTTAAGTAAATCAGGTCTTTTAATATAGTATAAACGCTCAAAAGTACCAAAGCGAATGTGAGAACGATTCATGCGAATCATGACAGAAGAACGAGTCGGTGAGGGTTCGTCCCCTCGCCAGAGGGATTCTCCTGTTTCTACTAAACTTAGACAGCGAGATGTTTTCACCCCCATTCTGTGTAAGGTTTCTGCTGCAAGAACTTCTCTAACCCCCCCTTTGAGGGTTAGACGGCCATCCCCACCTCGTGAATAGGGGGTTTGTCCGGAGCCTTTGGTCCCGAAATCATATAATTCTCCATCTACTCCTCTAAATTGACCGTATAAGAACCCTCTACCGTCTCCGAGAAAGGCGTTATATTCCCCAAATTGATATCCATGATAACGTAGGGCTAAAAAAGGCCGTATTGCTTGAAATTTGCCAAAGGCTTCGATGAAATGTTCATCTTCTACCTTGCTGGATTTTAATCCTAATTGGGGCAATAAATCGTCGTTACGAAACCTTAAAATATGTTGAGGAAATTGGGCAGCCGAGACTTGATCGTAGTAGTCTTCTCCTAAGTTTTCTAAAGCGGGTTCGTAGTCGAGATTGAGAAAAGGATTATCTCGGTTCAAAGTCATAGGGGTTGTGTTGGTTTCAGTTATAAGTTATCGGTTCTCATGATTTACCGTTCACTGTTTTAATTCTACCTTTATCTTGATTTTTGGTCGTAATTTCTCACTTATAATTCATAATTCCTTGGGGATTATTAAAAATAACATCGCTTAAGTCTGCATTAGTTAAGTCTACATTTGTTAAATTAGCATTAGTTAAATTTGCCCCCATTAATTTTGCTTTAACCAAACTCACTCCAGTTAAGTTAGCTTCTGTTAAATTAGCTGCAATTAATTTGGCCCCGTTGAGGTTACTATGTTGCAAATTAGTTTTAAATAAGTTAGCTCCGATCAGGTTAATATTTTCTAAATTCAGTTGTTCTAAGTTCATATTTGACAGTTCAGCTTGTTGAAAGTTTCTTTCTCCTAAACGATACCTTTCTAGTAATTCTGATGCTTGGCTGATTGTAATTTCCCGTTGTTGAGGTAAGGTATAAATAAAAGTTAATGTCTCTTTTTGTTTGAGGACATTTTCTAACTCTTGATATAACGAATAATTACCAATTCCACTGAGTATAAGCCATCCTCTTGATCGCGTCATTGCTACAAATAATTGATTACGTAATAATAAATCGTTTTCTTGTTGAGCAATGTGATCTAATCCTACAATATAAACGACATCAGCTTCTTGTCCTTTGGCCCGATAAATACGAGAAATGGTAACAGCACCGTTGCACCAAAATTGATTGGGATTATTATTATCATCTTGGGGGATTTGGTTACAATTATCACAGCCTGGAATATAAATATCTATTCCTTGTCTAATGAAAAAATTTGCAATAGTTTTTTGTAATTTAAAGGATTGAAAATAATTACCTACAACTAGGATTAAAATCTCTTGACTAGGGCGTAAGCCATCTTGTCGTAAATTGTTATAAATATTTGTTAATAAAGCCGTTATTTCTTGTTGTCTTGACAAGTATTTATAAAAATTGATAAAAGAATCTTTAGTTTTTGTATACAAAGGATTAGGGGAGTTTGATAATGGTCTTTTAATGGTTATTTTTTCTCCTTGTATTAAATTTCCTTCTATTTCATAACCTAAACTTTCCCAGTCCTTTTTATCACTCATTCCGGTTAACATTCCTTGAGTACGTAACCATCCCATTCCCATAGCGTGGGCGGCTATAATAATAGGATGAGGGGTACGATAACAACGGTACATTATCTCTGTTTTATTAATATCTCTATTGTGTTTTCCTGTGACAATATTACCAAATTCTTTACCAAAAATTTCTGTTGCATTGGGAATTATTAAATTCTCTAAACTTTGTAATTCATCATAAGTCCAAATCAGTCTTTTTTGCTGATTATTGATACTATCAATAGGATGTAATGCTTGATAAGCTAACCAATAAAAAGGCTGCTTTTCTTGATAAAGCCAATTTTTTGCCATTAAATCTTGTCCTTCATCAATTAAAATGGCATCAAAAATTTCAGGGATCGCAGTTTGATTTAAAAGGTTAATACAGACTTCTGCTAATGCCTCGCTGGGGGGTTGAAATGTGGTGTTATTAACGCCTAAAGGAACTGTACCTGTAACTTGACATAAAAAACGATAAAATCCTAATTGTTCCTTAGAACCCCAGGCATGAAATACTTGTAAGTTTTGATTGTTTTTATGGTAGGTTTGTTGTTGACAACTAAAATATCTCATCCATTGATCAATCTGCTGTATTATTTCACCATAAAGACTACGGGAAAAAAAAATAAAAGCAATTCGCCACTGGGGATATTTGAGGTGCATTATTGCTGCTTTTTGACACAGTAAAACTGTTTTTCCCGATCCTGCAATGCCTCTTATTCTTTGAAAACCGGACGGTATTTGTTTGGCAATTTTTTCTTGATCTAAATCAAATTTATATATAAATTGTCTTAATTTTTGGATTGTTTTACCCTTACTTTTATCTTTACTCAAAACAGTATGAGATGGTTTACATAAATTAGGTGTACCTGAAAGGAGATTGAGTAATAAATCCCACTGATTTTTATTTATCTTGTTTCCTATCGTAACCTTTGAAGATGTTTTGATTATTGAATAAATATTATCTAATGAAATTAAATGATCTTTGAAAAGAATGGGAGGATTACTGGGGATTTTATGGAAGTTTTTAATTTGCCATTCTTTTGAAGTTATAAAGGGTAATGCAATTAAAACTGTTGTGGTAATTTTTTTATATAAACTAGGTTCTTGATTAAGGTATTCTAATAAAGAAAATAATTGACTTTCTGCTTGTTTGTAAGGATTTCCTGAAGAGGTATAAAAATTTTTATAATACCAATGATGTCCCTGAATACTAACAATTTGATTAAGGGTTAAAGATTTAACCTCAATAATAATAATTCCTAGGTCAAAATCAGCAATTAAAATATCGGGTTCCTTACGAGTTTTTCCCTGTTGAGAAAAGATAGGATAACGCCAATATGCCAGACATTTTCTACCAGAAAATACTTGTTTTATCTTCTCCCAAACAATTTTCTCTCCCTGTTCCCCCCTAAGATTGAGAGATTCAGTACAGATAAACATTATTCGTTCTCAATAGTTAATTTTTACTATACCAACGTAACAAAACTCTGGCTAATTTTTGAGGATGATGACTCACTTTAGCTGTCATTGGATCTTCATCCATAATATTAGCTAAAACAACACGACAGCCTAAATTTTTTACCGCTTCTCGATCTAAAAATACAGCATGAGACTGTTCTTTTGCATAATGTTTTAGGGCAGTGGGAGAAGGAGAAAGACGTTGAACCAAAACAGCATCAAACATTCGTTTCTGACACACTCTATCAATGGCTTTAATATGATCAGAAACCCCATAATTGTCTGTTTCTCCTGCTTGGGTCATAATGTTACAAACATAGATTCTTGGAACCTTGACTTGATTCAAAGCTTCTCGTATTTCTGGCACTAAAAGATTAGGAATAATACTGGTGTATAAACTCCCCGGTCCGATAACGATATAATCTGCTTCTCGAATCGCTTTTAACGCAGCAGGTAAAGCGGGAGGGTTTTCGGGAATACAGCTAATTTGACGAATTTTTCCCCTGGCTTCGGTAATATGAGATTCTCCCTCAATAATACGACCATCCTCTAATTCTGCCAATAAACGAACATCACTAAGGGTTGCTGGTAACACCTTACCCCGTATGGCTAGTACCTTAGAACTAGCTGCGATCGCCTTTTCAAAATCTCGACCGGTAATGGCTGTCATGGCGGTTAAAAATAAATTTCCGAAACTATGACCGGTCAACCCTTCTCCTGTTTGAAAGCGATATTGAAACAATTCTGTTAATAGCTTTTCTTCATCCGCTAAGGCAGCCATACAGTTACGAATATCTCCTGGTGGTAACACCCCCATTTCCTCACGAAGTCGTCCCGAAGAGCCCCCATCATCAGCTACTGTTACAATGGCGGTTATATTGGCACTGTACTGCTTTAACCCTCGTAACAGGGTAGACAGTCCGGTTCCTCCACCAATGGTCACAATTTTGGGACCGCGATGTAAGCGACGATGGGTTAGGAGGCGATCGACTAATTGTTGGTCACTATCGGGAAAGGCATCGCTAATTGAGCCGACGGTGCGACTTTGTCCCCAGAGGAGCAAAAAGAGTCCTAACAATAATGCAAGTGGGCCGGAAATATAACTAGGAACGTGAGTGGTAATGCTTTCCAGGAGTTGGGAAATTAACTCTAATAAGCGATTAACTGGGGTTAATTTGACCCAGATGGCTAAACCCAAGACGGATAATAATAAACCGGTTGCACTAATGAGTAACCAACGTTTAACAAACAGACCGGGAGACAACCACTTAAACCAACGATTAAACCGTTTGGGGGTTTGTTGGCTTAAGCTTGACCATTTTCGCTGTTTGGGGGAGAGCTTGCGCACTGCTTTTTCTAAAGGACTGATGGGCATAGGTCATGATCACCAGGTAATTATTATAGGTAAAATTTCATATAACGATTTATCGAAAGATTAACACAAAAGTTCCAAGTGTGGTGATGAGGAGCTAGGAATCAGGAGTCAATAGTGAGAGTTAGTTACTTCTGAAACCGTATCTCATGGGCTGGTAGTGAACAAATGTATTCTATTGCGCAACAGTAACAGATTGATTCTCGCTTTTATGACCTGTTATAACCTGTTATCTAGATTGAGTCTCAAAGGAGAGATGATTTAGTGGTGAGTGAGCGAGCGCTTGAAATAAGAAACTGTTTAATGATTTTTGCTGTAACCATTAGCTACTTCTGAAACCGTATCTCATGGGCTGGTGGTGAACGTCTGTATCTATTGCGCAACAGTAACAGATTGATTCTTGCTTTTATAACCTGTTATAACCTGTTGTTTATATTCAGTCTCAAAGGAGAGATGATTTAGTGGTGAGTGAGTGAGCGCTTGAGACAAGAAACTGTTTAATGATTGTGGCTGTAACCATTAGCTACTTCTGAAACTGTATCTTATGGACTGGTAGTGAACAAATGTATTCTATTGCGCAACAGTAACAGATTGATTCTCGCTTTTAT
>JASJEA010000292.1 GCA_030064935.1 Crocosphaera sp.
TCTATTCCTTCTAAATCTTCAAGATTTAGTTCCTCATTATCATTTAAGGACTCAATTTCTTCTCCGTTTTGAAGGATATCTTCGTTGTTATTTTTTTGTTCTTTGTTTTTGTTTTCCATGATTTGATTCCTCTTTATTGAGTAGGTATGGTCTTACCAACAAGTAAATTAGGTTGGTATTAGTTTAAGAATAAAAACTCCAAAATATATTAGGAGGACTTTTATTCTTCATGGAGCAAAATGGCTGATTAATGTTCATAATTTGTTAGTATTAGTTATAAAATATCAAGACAAAATTTCAAACATTGTCAAACATTTCATGCTGTACAAACTTTCTCTGGTTTAACAGAGACTTCAACTTTATTGATATAATCCTGATAAGCTTGAGCGCTACTAGCACGAAAACGATTGCCAAAACCATCACAATAATTTGTATGAAACTTATTTTTATGAATCATTGCTAAAGCAGCACAACCACCACCACAATAAAAAGCATAACGACATTGACGACAAACAGGGTTGGAAATGACTGTCCGATTACGCCAAGTTTGGTTTAATTCTTCATTTAAAATGACTGCACTATCTTCTGTTATATAGCCAACACGAATTTTTTTATCCCCTGTTTTTTCCCAACACGCATAGATATCTCCAAAAGCATCCAAGACATACATTTTATTATGTGCGCCACAAAAACTTGCTTTAAGATGAGGTAAGGGACTTTTTTTCTGTTCAAATATTTGTCTAACTCTAGCCATCAATCCATCATCTGGACGCTCAATTACTTTCATATTGGGATATTGTTGACGCATTTCGTCTAATGCTTTATCTAACTCCCAAGAATTAAATGTCGTTTTAATACTCGTTTTATCGTTTAATTCACCTGTTGTAACTGGTGCGGTATAAGCAGAAAAATTCTGATATTTGTTCCATCCTCGCGCAATAATTTCCTCAGCTAACTCAGGTAATTGGTGAATATTATTACGGTCAATATTCATCCTTACTTCTATCTGAACCCCTAAGTCTAATGCCATTGTAAGATTACGGGCAATTTTTTCAAATGAACCCGAACCATCAGCATAAATCCGTCGCTGATCATGTTCACTAGGAGGACCATCAAGGGTAATTTGAAGAGAGGCGATTTTATCAGGGCCAAGTAAATCTTGATAAGCTTCTAATTCAGTACCATTAGTAACAGCAGAAAAATTCGCTTTTCCTAGGGATAAAGCTTTATTAATAATGTATTCAATAGTGGGGCGACTTTCGGCTAACAAAGGTTCTCCACCAAAAAAAGTAATATTTCGCGGTAAATCCATTTCTTCTGTCACCCCATGACCTCTTTCAATTTGAGGCATCGCTGCAAAAATCCTGTCGATCATTTCTGGTTCCATCGTCTTCAGCAAATGCTTAAAATCAGGATTCGTCCGCATATGGTCTTGAAAACAATAGGGACAGCGGAGATTACAACTATAAGTAGGCATAAAGACATAATTCGGACTCAAACGAGAGGCCAGATGATGTAGTTTTGTAGCCATCTCGACAAAAAATTCCTCTTCTTCTTCAACTGTTTTATCAGTTAAATAACCTCGTCTTTTGAGTAATTCAAGGGTTGCCATTGAAGGAGTAATAACTTCTCCTTCCATAGTCGGTTGTGGACTCCAATCTCCATAAAGTGGTTTTGGGGGTTTCTTAACTTCTAATGAACGTAGATAAGTTGCTACTCCCCGTGAAACCTTATCATAAGCCCCTGTATAGCCATGAACAAGAAGCATTTTTTCTTTATCTTCGGGAAAATCGACATAAATTGTGTAACTACTTGTGCGCGTTGTCATTGCTTATGTTCCTGAAGTTGAATAAGTTTTTGTGCTGATGATTATGGAAATAGATTTTCAACTTTTAATGTCTAAAATGACTTAATTTGTTACGAATAGCACTTAAGTAACATAAAAAAAAATTCATCAATCGTTGAGGAATACTATCTGTATCCGATTGAGATGTTTATTTTTCTGATCTTAATTTTCTGAGTGATTGGATCATTAATCCTAGTTTTAAAATAATTGTTCAAATAAATTTAAAAATTTTATAAAAATCTACACAATCCTTAACTTAATTAAGGATTGTGTAGATTTTTCTCCCCCACTAAAATCTTGGGGTCGATAAATCCCCCTCGTTTATAGTGCGGGGCTTCTCGGCGGTTAGCTAAACCACCTCAGACAAGACAATGTTACGGAATTGTGCTTCTCCACCTAAGTTATCAACGGTGTCATTATCGTTGACGAATACCAAGCGAGAGCAAATTTCTTGAGACTAACATCTTGCACCTTCGGCTAAACTAGCTAGTTTGGAGAGGGAATGGGGGAGAGGAAACAGGATTTATTTTGACTTTAACTGCTTCTGATTATAATTAATCAAACCCCAAGAACCGAGTCTTAATAAACTCAAAAATAAAGATGGTTCAGGAACAGTGGGTGTAATTCCAGTTTTATCATCGTCTTCAGGAATTAATCCTTGATCTAATGCAGAAACATAACCGAAAAAATTACCTGTGAAATCAGTAAAAAGTAAATCAGCAGGAGAAAGGGAACCGGGGACTCCGAACTCATAGAGATTCCCGGTAATTGTTAACGCATTGGCTGAAAAACTACTTAAGGAAAAAACAGCTTGATCAAGACCGGGATCTAAGACACCTTTGGTTCCTCTATCTAAGAGAATTAAAGCATCAATATCATCACCAGGCATTAATCCCATTGTTGAACCGTCAGCAAAAATACTAAATGAACCATCTCCACTACTGATTAAAATATCACTTGATAAGCCATTAGCTCCAAAACCATTACTAGCGGAGAATAAATTAATAGAGAAATAAATATTTCCTCCACCAAAAGAGGAGGACAAACTATTCAATCCATCTCCAAATAAACCAGAGGTTAAACCTAAAGATGAGGCATCATTAAGTAACTTATTTGTGCCAATAAATGAAGGCTCTTCTCTAAAAATACTACTGCTTTGTTCTTGAATAAGTGCTTGTTCATTAACAGCTGTTTCTGATAATCCTGTTGAGGTTCTATCAACAGTAAAACTTAAAGAACGAGTGATAGGATCGTCTCCATAAGAAAGGGCGTTTAAAATATCAATAAATCCCCCAGAAACATCATCTTGTAAGCCTAAATCAGTCCCGGAAACCACGATATTTAACCCTGGTTCGAGAATATCATCAGGGGTAATAATACCATCAATTGAAGAAGAATTAGATATAATTGGGATAACAGAAGAAAATTCTCTAGTGGGAGAAACCGAAGCCAGCCAAGGTGAATTGAATAATTTAGGGATTGAATTTCCTTCAGCAGTCATTCAAGCTTGGCTAGAAGAGCCAGAAAACTTACTAGAAACAACAGCAACTTCGGAAGAAATTACTTCACCAGCCCCGATTTATGAAGGAAGGAATCCAGGGAACGCCGATTCGAGTGCGACCTTGATTTTTGATCAAGATATTACAAATCCAGTGTTTTATTGGCAATCGAGCGATTCAGTTTTAGGGGAGATAAATGCCACTATTGAAACAACCCCAGGAATCGGGAGTATTTGGAATTATAATCCCATTAATGATTGTCTTGTTTTTCGAGGAACTGCTGATGGGGCTATCATTTTTGGAAAGATGGTAGGAAATCAAGGAACAGCTTATGTAATGAGGGATGGAAGGTTTATTTCTTATGTTTTTGAAGCCTCTTCTAGTTACAATTTCTTAAAAGGAAAAGGAGACAGTTTGATCTCTGTTGGAGTTTGTGTTGAGTGCGAAGTAGATAATACAGAAGGACAGTCAAGTAGAATACGCCTACGATGATAATAATAACCTCATTGAAACCAAAGAAACCGACGTTTCTCAAATTGCAGGTATTGATGATGAAGTCTTCTTAACCACCTATTTCTACGACAGTCTCAACCGTCTACAACGAAGTGTTGATAACATAGGACAAGCAATGTTCTATCGTTATGACTCCCGTGATAACCTAGTAGCGATGGCTGATGCACAAGGACCTGTCAGTGGAGAAACCATTGATCGTCGTGCTTTCTCCTTGGGTGCATTAACCGTTAACATGATCAATGACTTTGGTAATGTGACCCGTTACTTCTACGATGGTATTAGTCGTAAGGTACGATCAGAACAAATTTTAACTGCGTCAGGTGAGGGTGATGGTATTCATATTGGGGCCAATATTTTCGGGGTGAAAGATGTTGTTGGTGAAGAAGAGTCCTTTAGTCCCACACCGGATATTACACAAGGTGGTGGGGATGGTATCATCTGTACAGGATACGTTTATGATGATAATTCCTTACTGTCTGCAATAGTTGATGATCAAGGTAACATGACAGTTTATCTCTACGATAACCAAAACCGTCAAGTTGCTGAAACGAAGGGTTTAACGGTTGATTCTACCTTAACCAAAGCCAATATTTTAGGCGATCGCCAGATCATTACTCCAATGGTTACAACCATCAATGATCCTGACTTTATCCCTGAAACCCTGATTAATAATCAATTAGGAGACATTGAATGACTGAAACAATACCTGATAATTTTGAGGTAATAAGAAGCCGTCCACATGGTCATGTGATGGTGATATTAGAGACGATTAAAAAGTGTGGAATGCACCGACGCTTTCCTGCTGGATTTTAAATCCAGCAGGAAAGCGTCGGTTCAGTTTAGACAAAATTATTGCTAAAACTCCTTCTCGAACTAGAAATTTAGTTTTAGGGATGATTATTGCGAGAATTATCAATCCTAAATCCAAATTAGCAACAGCCAGAGGATTTGATGAAAAAACTTTTAGTAATAGTTTAGGAAAAGTGTTAAACTTAGAAAGAGCAGTCGTAGTGAGTCCGCTATAGCTAAGGATAGAAAGAAACGTACTGAAGATAACTTTCTAGTTCATAGTTTCCGCACTTTAATAGAAGATTTGGGAACAATTTGCTTGAATACAGTTGAGTGTACTTTAGAGACTGGAAAATACGTTTTTGACAAGATGACTAGACCTACTGAACTACAACAAAAAGCTCTAAATTTGTTAGGTATTTCTTCTATTTGTACCCAGTAACGACCCCTCGCTCATTCGCTGTATCAAGTATACAGCATACGTTATGGGGTTTTGTCAAAGGGGAAGTTCAGATTCAAGATGTTCTGCAAATCTTTTTCTTTGTAATCTGCGTTTTTTTTGTTCTTTTTTATAAAATAATGGACAAAAGTATTCTCTCCATAATTTCTTGATTTTACTAAGTACAAATAGTAACAACCAAATCAACATTAATAAAAGGAGTGATATAAAGAGATAATCAATACCCAAGTCTAGCCAATTGGGTAACTCTTTACCTTCAAAAAAAGTCTGAGATATCCACTCTTTTAAAGGTTTAATTAAATCGATTAT
>JASJEA010000293.1 GCA_030064935.1 Crocosphaera sp.
GCAAAGTTAGTATTTCCTTTCCCATCCGCCCCCAATCACTTTTTAAGTTCTCTTGACATCTTCTTAATTTTCTTAAGTTGTCACGAATGGGACAGCACTACCTTATTTGTATACCTTTTTAGGGAGTGCTGTCCCCTACTCTAATCCTTATCTGATCAACCTTTTCCTCTTGTAATATACTTGTGACTCGCTCTTTGTATTACATGACTGGCACGACAGACCGTATACAGTAATTAATTCTCTCGTTTCATCCCTTGCATAATTAATATTACTTTTCTTTAAAAGTATTCTCAACTCAAAAACTTTAAAGCTGTTTGAGATGAATAGTTGCGAATGGAGCGTAGCGGAATAGCAACTATTTATTGAAAACAGCTAAAGGGGGGTATGGGGGGAGAAATCCCCCCATATAAATAACATGAGCGATCAGCGATTTCGATCTTCTTTTCTTCTCAAGAAAAACGCTTTTAGATTTCCTTAAGATGTCTTAATGTTTACTTTAGAATTGGACTAATTTTCAGGTAGCCAAAAAGTACACCGCAAGTTAACCATCGAGGCATACTTTGGTAAAAAAATGCCTTTTTAGCCTTCCAGTTGGAGTAAAAAGTTAACCGTAACTATATATAGTACGGTTAACTTTTTCCCTCTAAAAGCCCATTTTATTCTATAATAGAGATCAAAATCCCTTCATTTCTCATCATACACCTTAGTTGAGTTTAACTCCTTTCCGTAAGGAAAGCGCACTTACGCAATCTGCGATTGCAAAGTGCTATTATATCACTGATATATATTAGAATACTTCAAAATCTCATTGCTCTCAATACAGCAATAAGTTTCCTGATAACCCTTAAGATTCTTCTTTTTCAATGGTTAAGGCTCAATAAATTAACTTTAACTTTTACTTAACCTACTAATTCTGTTCATTACACACTAGAAATTATTGTCTCCCTTTGGTCGGTATAAATACTCATTACCCCTTGCGCTAATCACCCCCTTGGGGGGTTGCTTAAATCGAAAAAATCAGCCCGTTTTCGGACTGATTTTTGGGAAGATCCATGAAGGCCAGATCCAGAACGCTGATGTGGCAAGGATTTCCAGCTAGGGAATAACAGGTATATGCCTGTGATAAAATCAGCACACACCTGTTATCAATTTAGAAGAATATGAGTAAAAGAGTTAATCTTGAAATTACTTGCCCAGACGATAGCAATCTTAATGTGTTCACACAACCTAAAAGATACTTGAAAGATGAATATGTTCGTTTTTTCCAAGACGAGATTATTACCACCGCCAATGATCGTGACCTTAATGGAACCGATCTTCGAGTCTTGATGACTATTTTAGGAAACCTAGACTATGATAACAAGCTTATACTCTCTCATGCAAAGTTAGGACGGCAAATAGGTATCAAGCAACAAGAAGTAACTAAATCGTTTAAAAAACTTCTTAATAAAGGATATTTAGAGATTACGGGTACTATTGGTCGCCAAAACATTTATATGTTTAATCCTAACGTGGCTTTTAAATCAAAAGCTAAAAACCATAAAGAGCTAAAACAAGGATGGGATAGAAAAGCTATGCCTAACGCTCAAAAATATCCAATTGACACAGATACTGACCTTCAATCTGATCTCGAAGATAAACTTGATGATAAAGTTGAGCGACTTAGTAAAAGATTTGGAGTGCCTCAAAGTAAAGTTAGACAGATTATCCTTTCTTTGGTTGATCAAGCACTAAATTCCGACAATAAAGAAGAAAAAGAGCTAGAATTACCTTATTAACCGCTAATCTTTAAGTGTATTTAATTCATAAGAAAAACTTATGAATTAAATACATCCTAACTTAAACCTATAAAACCTTTACCCCATCAGCGATTAGACCTTCTAGGTTATCTTAGATGGGAATGACCACGTAGTAATTTAAGCCTTTAAGGGGTCTAGAAGCCACGTTATACCCCTTCGTGATGGATGTATCATTTTTATCTCTTTCATGCCTTTATAATACCTTTAAGAGGTTAATGAGAGAATGTTTGAGCTATTATTACATTTCTATCGTTTGGTCAAAATATTCTGGAAAAGTTATAATAATCAGCGAAAAGTTTATTGAGGGATAATTTAAGTCCATGAAAAACAATCAATTAAAAATAATTACACACATACAAATCAAAGACCTAGATGATTGTACAAATCAGGAATTAAAAAAAGTAGATGGACGACAACTTAATAAAGTTGTTGGCGGTCTCTGGGCTTCAGACTGGGCTTTAAACTGGCCTCGTAAATGTCCTGGTGGAGTACTCAATGGTTTACTATATGGAACGTGCTAAATAATCAAGTATTACTTAGCAAAAAAAGTAAAAAACGTTAGTTTTATCTGTTGTTTTCCTAACTCTTTCAAAATATAAATACTAAAGTTTTCTGTTTAGAGCTGCTAATTTTAGTTCTGACTCTCCTCATCCTCAGAACTAAATAAAAATCGTCTCGCTGATCGCTCATGTTATTTATGTGGGGGACTCCATCCCCCACACCCCCTGGGTGCTGTTCTCGACACTCCTTCCACTCCATTCCGCTCCGCTCCATTCCGCTACAGTCGGTCTCAAACAGCTTTTAATATTTTTTCTCATATTTCACTTACTAGCTTAAATTTAATTGTTATATAACTTAGATTACACTGTTTACTTATTTAATATACATTGTAACTATAATAATGATAATTCCTTTCCCATCTGCCCAATGGGGACGTTGTGTGGAGAGAGGGCGAAAAACGGCGCAGGACATATCATTAAAATTATACGTTCACTTTTTTAAAGTCCTTTTAAAGCTATGATCCTTACGCTGTAAACTTTATAGCAGTTGGTCTTAAAAATCTTCAGAACTAAAGCCCTGATAAATATTAACCAAGCACTCTGATTATACGTTGAGATTTTTGAGAGATAATTAGGGGGTTTAAATCGAATTATACGTCGAGTCGAGCAAAACTAAGCGTATAAGATATATTATTTACACAGAATAAGGCTAAAACTAAGCAGAAAATTCTTATTATACGCTCTGCGCCGTTTTCTGCCCTGTGTCTACACAACGTCCGTATCGCCAGCAATAAACAAGCAGCCAAACATCAGGCAAATTATTTGTTATTGGAAGGGGTGTTAGCTCAGAGCTTAGTGCCACCCCAATTCATTGATGAAAGTCCTTTGCAAGATGTTAATTCAAAGACCAATCAGGTTACAACTCTAACAACCGATGAACTGCACCCTGATCTAGAGATAGAAAAGGTCGACCTTTCCCTTGTCCCCGAAGCTGCCCGACAATCTCCCATCGGCTACTTGCATGAAACTTTACAGCGATTGAAAATGAAACGACCTGAATATTTTTACCATCCAGTGGGTAATGATTGGCTTTGTCGTTGTCAGGTTCAGTGGTTCGATGAGCCTCTAATTGAAACCGAAGCTATTGAAGCCTCTAAGAAAGACGCTAAAACTAATGCTTCATTGAAGGCGATCGCACACCTGGAAAAATTCGTTGTGTCGGAGTTGGAGGAATAAATTGTTCTATTAATTGTTACTTATGAATTATTTCTATAGGTTTTTTCACTATGAGGCTAGAAAATATAGATTATACAAACATTAATATTCCTTTTAATTACACGGAAGCTTTTTTATATTATTTTTGTGATCTTCTACCTAGAAGACCAGGACTTTTGAGTTTTAATGAGAAAGTTGAAACTTTCCATAAACAAATAGAGTTAATCGCAGCTGAAAACAAATGGTTAGATATTGAGCCAAGAGTTTTTACTATCACGCTTCTAGAACAAAAACTTATCCATAACTCAGAAAAGTTAGATAGAGAACTAATGATTGATAATCTAACATTAATTAAGAGACATCCTTTGGATAATTGGTGGTATATCCATTTTGATACACCAATTTTTATTGAAAATAAGTTAAACAATGCTGTATTTAAGCATCAATATTTAATGTTTGAATTTGCTTGGAAAATTCTAGATTATGACTATCATCACTATAATGATGAAATCTGGTCTAAAAATTTTCAACCTTCTCACAAATATCGGTTTCGATATTTTATTAGAAAAACTATTTTCTTTTTTAGAGAAGATATTTTAGAAAGTTGTATCACTTTGTTTAAGTTTACTTTAATATCAATATGGCTATTAAGGCTTATTAGTTACTAAAGCAAACTAATAAGCCTTAATGTTTACTCAAAACTAATATGTTGAAAAATTTGATTAAACTTCTAAATTTTATAAAGCTTAACATATTAGACTTAAATCGTGATCCTGGGATGGTGATAGTTCTTTATTATGAGGGGAAAAAATACCGAATATTAAAAAACCTAATAAAAATTTAGATAAACTTCAATTACTACAAAAGACAATGATTCCTAATTCAGTACAACAACTACAAATGCAAAAATTCTCACAACTTATTGATTGGTCGAAAATTAATTTCAAATATGTTAAAATACAAGATAAGGGACGAGTTATGTATTCTTCAGTTCCCCTAACTTCTCAACTAATGGAATTACTAGAAATTAGTCCAGAAAAATTCAAAGAAGGCTATTTAGTTGATGAAGCTCCAGAACTAAATGCCAAAACAACATTTGGATGGATTTATGATCCTAAAGAATCAAAAACTCGTCTCAAATTTTTCATAACTGAGGTTAAAAATTTAGATGAATAGAATCGAAAAGCAAATGGCTAAATCCTCTAACTTAGAAGCAGCTAAAGAATTGCTAGATATCTTCCAAGAATTGTCAGCAAAAAAGTATGCTGGATGGGTGACAAACATTGAACATTTTCTCTGGGAATCAACCCTTCAAATAAATGAAAATCCTTCTACTTTTTCTTGGAGAAGTCTTAAAAGATATCAGGTACTTGAAATTATCCGATTATCTGACCTTTGTAAAGGTTGGTGGGTGTGGAAAGATCCAGACGGGGAAACTTTTGTATCTTTAGATGAAATGAAACAGCTATATGAGGGCTGGAAGAGTTCAAGTTCAGAGTTGGCTCCCTTATTAGAAAATGAGACAGAGAATCCCAATTTTCTAATGTATAAACTTAGACAAGTTAAAATTTAATGATGTTTTTAGACCGAAAATTAGGTTGACTTATTAAGGTAACTATCTAAATTTTACCCAGACTATAGCTAGAGCCATTAGAGGGATAGAAATGGCTAAGACAAGTCTTAAAACTTCATAGGATTTTAAGGTAATTAAAACTTCTTTTTGGCCTCGATCACAATCAGCTAACCAGTCCCCATACTTAAAACCAGCTAAAAACATATTAGCCAAAAATACAGGGCTATTTCATGCTAGATGATAGGATGTCTATGGTAAAATAAGAGCAAAGAAAATAAATGTCTGAAATAGCCATTCTTCAAACATTTGAGGGAATGCCCGACTATC
>JASJEA010000100.1 GCA_030064935.1 Crocosphaera sp.
ACCTCATCCGCATATTCTAAATCTCCTCCCATAGGCAAACCAAAGGCAATGCGAGTCACTTTCGTAAATGGTTTGAGGAGTTGACCAATATAGAGAGTTGTCGTTTCTCCTTCCACTGTTGGACTAATGGCTAAAATAATTTCTTTGACTCCATCTTGAGTAACTCGTCTCACCAAAGGTTGAATATAGAGTTGTTCAGGACCAATACCATCCATTGGAGACATAACCCCCCCTAAAACATGATACTTGCCCCTATATTCTCTTGTTTTTTCCAAAGCAATAACGTCACGGGAGTCAGCTACAACACAAATAGTTTGGGAATCGCGGTTAGGGTTACGACAAATATCACAAATAGCTTGTTCAGAAAAATGAAAGCAAACCTTACATAACCCCACCCGTTTCTTGGCATCCAGTAACGCTTTGGCAAGGGCTTGAACCTCAGACTCAGGACGCTTGAGAATATGTAAAGCTAAACGTTGGGCTGTTTTTGGTCCAACCCCTGGCAAACGCTGTAATTGTTCAATTAAACGGGCTAAAGGCGCTGTATAAATAGGTCTTTTCTCCAGATTTAATATAGATAATTAATAGAACAAGGTTAGAGAACAGTTATCTTTAAAGAACAACCAGATTTTTAGGCTTTAATCATCTTCTTGTGGTTTTTGGATTTTAATCGGTTTTTTGGGTTTCTCAATTCTTCTAGGGGGAGCCTTCTCTGCCTTTGGAGATTGAGGTGTTTCCCCTGTTGCTTTAACTGGTTTCTTGTATCTAGGAATTTTTTTGGTAGGAGCTTCGAGATCCTTATCCCATCCCCAACAGTTACGAGAAGGGATAAATTTAAAATTGCCTTGAATAAACCAACGAGAGGGTAGCTCTTCTTTGGATACCCTGGGGTTAAAACGAAATGGTTTAGCTTCATCCTCTCGCCGCATCAACACTGGAAGATGAGATGCTTTAAATCTACCTTTAGGATCATTAGCGTTTTGGTTACGATAGACGGAAATAACTGGCGTTCTCACTTGCGGTACAAACTGCCACAAACCCCGAAATTTAAATATCCCAGGTTCTTCTTCCCAAGGGTTTTCCTCCTCCCAAGCAGCCACTTGAAAATAAATTTGAGGATCTTTGCGAGGGATCATCAAACATTTAGGATAGACGCGCAAAAAGAGAATCTGATCCGGGTTAGCCTCCATTTGCTTCAGCCAGGCTTGATAGCGATAACCAGCAATAAAGAGTTTATAGCGTTTTCCTCCCAAACGGATCAAAAAGTTACCTTCTTCATCTTTTTCTGGTTTCCCTTTTAGAGTTCCAATAGCTTGAAACAGAACAGGATTTTCCTCAACTTCAGGTTTAGGGGTTGAAGTTTCTTCGGATTCAACTGGTTGCGAGAGCTCACTCATGAGTTCTTCAGGGGCAGACATTTTGGTGTTTCCCAATGATTTTTGGTGGTTTATATAAATAAATTTATCTAAATCATAAACGCCTAGATACCATAAGTCTAGGGGTGTTATAATACAGACTTTGACCGCAATAACTATAACCAATAATTATGATTGAGGCAATAAGGCAATATGTCGTCAAACTCTAACAGTAATCTTGTCAATATGTCAAACAAAAAAATCACGTTAATCAATTTTAATTAGTAACTATGTATTGTCTAGGCTTAATGAGTGGGACATCCGTAGATGGCATTGATGCAGCTCTAGTGAAAATTACGGGCAAAGAATTGGATGTAAAACTAGAACTTTTGTGGGGAATTAATCATCATTATCCAGAAAAACTAAGACAAAAAATATTAGAAGTTGCAGGAGGGAAGCCGCTATCAATGGAAGAATGGTCTCAATTAGATGAAGAAATTGCCTTTTCTTTTTTTGAAGCTGTTGAAATAATAAGGGGGAAATACCCGAATATAGACTTAATTGCTTCTCACGGTCAAACAGTGTATCATCGTCCACCTCTAAAGAAAAAATTAGGTTATACGATGCAATTAGGGAGGGGAGAAATTATAACAAATTTAACAGGAATTCCAACCATTAATAACTTTCGAGGAGCAGATATAGCTGCCGGAGGACAAGGTGCACCTTTAGTGTCTAAAATAGACGCTTATGTATTAAGTCATCCTCATTATTATCGTTGTGTACAGAATATTGGCGGGATTGGAAACGTTACTTATTTACCGGCAAAAAAGGAAGAAAAATGGGAAAATAAGATTTTAGGGTGGGATACAGGACCAGGAAATGTATTAATTGATTTGACAGTTCAAAAATTAACCAAAGGTCAAAAAACTTACGATAACAATGGAGAATGGGCAGCCCAAGGAACGTCAAATCAACCATTAATTGAAAAATGGTTAAAAGAAGACTTCTTTCAACAAAAACCTCCAAAATCAACCGGAAGAGAATTATTTGGACAAGACTATCTCGAAAAATGCTGGCAAGACGCTCAAACCTATGACTTATCAGAAACAGACTTTTTAGCTACTATTACAGATTTAACGGCAGCTTCTATTGTTGATAGTTATCAAAAATGTCTAAAACAGCCCATTGACGAAATTTTATTATGTGGGGGAGGCTCTCACAATTTATACTTAAGAAAGCGCATTCAAGATCGTTGTCCTAAGACAACCATCGTCAAAACCACGGACGAAGTTGGGATGAACAGTGATTTTAAAGAAGCGATCGCCTTTGCCGTCTTAGGCTACTGGCGATATATTACCCACACTCCAGGCAACTTACCGCAAGTAACTGGAGCAAAGCAAGCAGTTTTATTGGGTGAGATTCATCTTCCCCTTTAAACGCTTCGGGAACTCAAAACAGAGCAGACAAAATTTAATCCTAAAAACTATTACAACCTGTTAGTTTTCTGTAATTTTAGGGAAATCTAAAGTAGAGAAACCTAAAAATGATAGGAGACAAAATGGTTCCTGTTATTGCAGTGACACTAAAAGTTGTCTTTTCCTAGATTTTTGACAGAAACTTGAACTTTTCCCAATTAGGACTCAAATTTTATTGTTAAAGAGATTAAGGAGTTTTATCTTGGCTCATAGCTTTTTAATGGAAGCCGGACGCTGGACAATTGAGGGAAGTTGGCTCGAACGCAATGAAATGCCTCTTCTTGTTAAAGGGAAGAGTATTGTGGCTTGGAGTAATGATAATTGGTTCACAATGGTCACTAAGCTAGTCTTTCCGGGGAGCGATCGCCCTGAAATTGCCTTTCAGTATCGAGGCCATTTGAATGGAGAACAACGAGAGTATACCTATGTTCTCCAACAAAGCTTATTGGGAAAAGTAGAAGGAGAAGGATGGATTGGACCAGATTCTATTGTTCAACGCTATTGGGTATTAGGCGATCGCCAGCGACGCAGTGGCTTTGAAACCTTTTACCGTCTCAATTATAATACCTATCATTTTTCGGGAGGCATTTTGGCAGGTCATTATCTCAGTAGCACGATGGAAGCCACTTTTGAACGTCAACTATAAAGTTTTTATCTACCCTAACCTTATAAATTACCCTTAATTATTTTATTCTAAATCTCACCTGAATGAACCATGATGAATCCCCCAGTTACTATGAAAGAATCCCACCAACGTCGTTTATTAGCTAACCGTTATCAACTCATCGATCTGGTTGGTAGTGGTGCTATGGGACAAGTGTATCGTGCTGAAGATAAACTATTGGGAGGAGTCACCGTTGCCGTTAAATTCTTATCCCAAGCCCTGCTCAATAGTAAAATGCGAGATAGATTTGAGCGAGAGGCGACGGTGTCTGCATTATTGGGAGAAAAAAGTAATCATATCGTTAGAGTGAGAGATTACGGCGTTGATGAAAAAGAAATTCCCTTTTATGTGATGGAGTTTCTTAAAGGGGAAAGTCTGAGTGAGGTGATTAAGTTTCGGCCCTTATCTCTATCCAGATTTTTAAAAATCAGCCGACAGATTTGTTTTGGTCTTGAATGCGCCCACAAAGGGATTATGTTTGAAGGGGAGATGTGTCCTATTATTCACCGAGATATTAAACCCAGTAACGTTTTAGTTATTCATGATCAAGCTTTGGGAGAGTTGGTGAAAATTTTAGATTTTGGGATCGCTAAACTCATTCAATCAGGAGAGGCGCAAACTCAGTCTTTTATGGGAACTTTGGCTTATTGTTCCCCAGAACAAATTGAAGGAAAAGAACTCGACAGTCGTTCAGATATCTATAGTTTGGGAGTGATGATGTATGAAATGCTCACAGGAGAAATGCCCATTTTTCCAGAAAATTCTTCCTTTGGAGGTTGGTATGAAGCCCACCATTATGCAAAACCAAAACCGATTCCTAATAAACTGCGTCTTCCTTCGGCCTTAGAAAATTTGATTTTCCAATGTATGGCAAAAGCTCCCGATGATCGCCCTCAAACAGCTACAGAGATTTTACAGCAGTTAGAAACATTAGAACCCCATCAGGCTGAGTCGCAACAAGAAACTTTAGTGGCTGCCCCGAAAAAACAAATCGATAAGTCAACGGCTAGGAAAACCGCCCCCAAACTTGATGATCTTTGTTTAAAAATGACTTGGCCAGAGGACAAACCTCAACAAAAAATTGTCTTTCCCCATGTTATTCGTGTTCCAGAGGGTAACTTTCCCAGTCTCTGGGTGATGCTTGAGGAGGAAGATATTGCCAATCGTCTCTCAAGTATTCGTTATAATCAGTTTGTATTTATTACCAACCCTCACCCCATGGTGTTATGGATTACTGTTCTTTATCACCGCGAACATGGGCCGAGATGGCTTCCCTGTTATCTTGACCTCAAAACGAGTTCGGGGCAACGGTTTGCTCGTATGTTGGGGGAATCAGGATTATATTGGATTTTGTTTTTTGCTTTAGAGAAGGCAAAACGCTGTCAGCACGTTTTAAGCACAACTATTGCCCCCCACCAGTGTCAAAATTTACAGGAATGGGCTGATAAAAGTCAACTGTTACGAGGGGGGAAACCACAAATTACCAAACGAATGTTAAGACAAGAGTTTGACAAACTTAAGCCTTCTATTGAAAATAAACTTAAAACGGCTTACACAACTTCTAGAACAATGTCCAAGTCTTAGTTATTTTTTGGATTAGAACAATAAAATAGGAAATAAGCTATCAAGATCGAGAACATGATTCCTGAATCAGTAGGTATTGCTTTTGATGCTATTATTAAGTGTGGAGATTCTCATAGCATATTTTCACAATTTGCAGAACTTAAAGATTTGATGTTCGGGTAAATTTAGGAAAAATAGATAAAAATCTATATATTTAGATAATTAATAAGGTTTATTAATATTAATTAGGGAAACTCATAAAAAGCCCTATTCATCTTGGGGCCACTGATGGGTTGGTGGCTCAGCAGCCCGCAATGATTTTTTGGCTGAAGTTTTATAAGGAGAAGGTAATAATTCTAGCTGCTGTGCTTCGGAAGTTTTTGTTGCTTCCTTCCGTCGCTGCGAAATTCGTTCTTCACCAGTATCCTCGGCAATGATTTCATAGAGAGTTGCTAACTTATTCTTTCCTTTTCCTTTACGTAAAATTCTACCTAATCTCTGCACATATTCTCGTGCTGAACTGGTTCCCGATATAATAATAGCAACTTTAACCTCTGGTACATCAACTCCTTCATTTAAAACATGAGAAGTCACTAAACTTTTATAAACTCCTTCTCGAAAATAATTCAAAATTTCATGACGCTCTTTTACAGGAGTTTGATGGGTGATCGCAGGAATTAAAAACTCTTGGGAAATACGATAAACTGTCGCATTATCATTGGTAAAAATTAATAGAGAATCTTGATAATGTTCACACACTAACTCTGTTAATATCCTTAATTTTCCTTCCGTACCTGCAGCAATTTCTTTAGCCTCTCTATGAGCCAACATAGCCCTTCTACCAGAAGCGTTTCTGGCACTAGCTTTCACAAAAATTTGCCAGCCATTTAAACTTCCTAAAGAAATATTAGACTTACGTAAAAAATCATTTCTAATTTGCATAGCCTTATCATATCTTCTGCGTTCTGTTTGTGATAGTTGAACTTTAATTTGTATCACCTTATGTTCAGCTAAAGTATCCCCCGAAAGTTCCTTAACCCCTTTACGATAGACCACCTCACCAATTAAACTATCCAAGTCTCGATGGCTACCATCAGCCCTTTCTGGAGTAGCCGTTAACCCTAAACGGTAAGGAGAAATAGCGTATTCCGCAATGACACGGAAAAAATCAGTAGGAAGATGATGACATTCGTCAAAAATCTGTAATGCGTAACGATTTCCTAAAGTTTCTGCATGGATTGCGGCACTGTTATAAGTAGCAATTAAAATCGGGGTACGATCCCTTGATCCTCCTCCTAACAAACCCACTTCAATCTCAGGAAAAGCTGCTGTAATTTGAGCATACCATTGGTGCATTAAGTCTAAAGTTGGCACGACAATTAGGGTGGTGCGAGGTGTCGCGACCATTGCTAACTGGGCTAAATAGGTCTTTCCCGCAGCCGTAGGCAAAACAACCACTCCCCTGCGTTGTGATCCTTTCCAAGCTTCTAAGGCTTCTTTTTGATGGGTATAGGGTGTCCTCTCAAAACTAGGGGTTAGATCAAGGGGGAAAAACTCCTTTGCATTGTCCACAAAGTCGAGACTGTTCCCCTGTAAGGTTTCGATTAACTTTCGATAGTAGATGGCAGGAACTCTAAACTTTTCAATACGATCATCCCAAGTAGCAAACTCGATCCAAGCCTTACCTCTTGGGGGTGGATGGAGAATTAATGTTCCACGATCATATTTCAGTTTACTGGGCCGTGCCATGTAGTAATTACTATAAGATTAATATCCTTGTGACATCCTCCCCAACTAAATCGAGCGATTATAGTTGGGGCTTCCCGACTCACGACGGGATATTTCTGCCCACAGAGGGATATTCCCCCTACGCCAGTTATCTAGATTACTCATCCCCGATACTTCGACTTGACAGACGGTTTCCCTTCGGCAGAGTCCCTGCCTACTATGTGTTTCTATTGCTCGATTGCAGATTTCTTGGGCTGATGCCACGTCACGGTCACAGCGATAGTGGCATTCAGGACAATCATGAACCCTATCAGAAAGAGTTTTTTTCACCTCTGCACGACAATTAGGACAAGTTTGGCTAGTTCCTCTATGATCAACTAAGCCAAAATACTTTCCCCTGATCTTGCATATATATTTCAAAATATCTCTAAATTGCCCAAAACCTGCATCCAGAGTATGCTTACCCAGAAACCCCTTAGCCATAATACGGAAATCAATATCTTCTAGAAAGATACTGTCTCCCATATCACAGATTTTATGAGCTAACTTGAAATGGTAATCTTTTCGCTTGAAAGCAATATGATTATGTTGCTTTTCTACTTTCTTTCTGGCTTTTTCGTAATTGTTAGAACGTTGTCTTGAGTGCGTCTTACATTCGGATTGCGAATCCGAATTACGCACTCGCTTTTGTTTCTTGGCTAACCGACGTTGTAGCACTTTCAGCCGACGGTGTTCAGTTTTGAAGAATAAACGTCCCTTTTCTAAATAACCATCAGATGTGGCTAAGAATTTATCTAACCCCACATCAATCCCTAAATAATGGCCAAATGGTGATTCAATTTCAGGTAAATTGATCTCAGATTGGATGCTTATTACAGCCAACCACCCCATTGCTTTTTTGATGACTCTTACCTGTTTGATGACAAATCCATCAGGGATTGGACGATGAAGATTTATCTGTACTTTTCCCAATTTAGGTAACTTGATTTGCCAACCCATTAACGGGTTGCTTTTGAATTGAGGAAATAACAAGGATTTCATCTGTCCATATTTCTTGAACCGAGGAAAACCAAATCCTCTATCACGAAAAAAGTCCCAAGCGTCATGAAGTCTTCTTACGTTGGTTTGTAAGACTTGGCTGGGGACTACAGCTAAATCAAGAAATACTTTTTTAGCTTTTGGCAATTGGTTCTGTTGGCGATGGTAACTAGGGAATGGATAATCAGCAGACATGATATATTCTGACTCTAACGAACACCGATCTATTGGACACTTGCGAGAAGCAATCCAGTCTTTTAGCTCACGCAAAGCAAAGTTATATGAACGGCGACAAATTTCTAGCCATTCGTCCAACATTGCCTGTTGTTTGCTATCAGGGTAGATTCTATAGGTGTAATTTAGTGTTAGAGTCATAGCTTTAGTCTAGCAGAAAATGAAGAGAGTGGTAGCAGAAATCATCTAGCCAAGGTTGTGCTGTCCCACGTTAATATCTTGGTCGAAATTCATCCCCACCTAAAATGTAGGTATCCCTGATAGTATTTTTAGGTGGGGACTTCTTTCGACATATTTGTTAAACCTTCTGCGCTCAAATCGATTATAAAATAACTTCTCAGACTCAAATATTTAATATACCGATATCGTGTGCCAGTTGACTAAGTAGTTTCATCAAAGAATTGGGGAGAAACCCCGTCCTCTCTTGGTCGGTCTGAGATGCCCAAGTAAATTCCGCCTCATCCGACCGCTTGCAGGACGGCTTTGCATTGGGTTAAGATAATTAAGTTAGCAAGTCGCAATGACCTCTAGATGTGGGTGAAACTCCCAGTAGTAGGACGCTCTAGTTAAATACCTAGTTCTAGCCACGACAAGCAAAGGGTCTAGATTGAGCGAAACAAAGCAAATAAACATAGTTAACTATTGAGTTGAAAAAAGTATGCTCAGACCCTTTGAGGGCGAGAGAGTCGGGGCAATTGGCATCGCCCAGGGAGCAGTATTTGTGTACTGGTTAGTTATTTCACCTTCCTAAAGAATCCACTCGCATTTACGCAGTGGAGTGTCAAATATTGATAAGTAGTTCAATGGGCATTCAAAAAATGATTAAACTATTTCTCTTTATCGGCTCAACTTTAGCAGGTTTGTCTGTTGCAGGGGGAGCATTTGGCAGCCATGCCTTGAAAGATAAATTAAGCGATCGCACCTTAGAAATCTTCGAGACGGGAACAAAATACCAAATGTATCACGCTCTAGCGTTAATTCTAGTGGCTTTGTTACTAACTCGCCAAGAGACTGTCCCTATGACTATGATCAGTGCAGGATACTCCTTTATTGCGGGTATTTTGATATTTTCAGGCAGTCTTTACGCCCTCAGTTTAACAGGGATAAAATGGTTGGGAGCAGTTGCCCCCATTGGTGGGGCTGCTTTTTTGATCGGTTGGACAAGTTTGGCGATCGCAGCTTGGGCAATGAAATAAAAATTCAAGATTATTGGTGAAGGGTTCCCTCGAAGATGATAAACTGACCTATTAGGCACAAAAGTTTTGATATTCAATGGTCTAGGCAGTACCAAGACTTGGTACAGTTACCGAAGATCGACAAAGTTATTTATTAGAGTCAGTATGAAAGTTCTTGTTATTGGCGGTGACGGTTATTGTGGTTGGGCAACCGCCCTACATCTTTCCAACAAAGGGTATGAAGTTGGTATTCTCGACAACTTAAGTCGACGCTATTGGGACTCTAAACTAGGAGTAGATACCTTAACCCCAATTACCCCCATCCAAAAACGCATTCAACGTTGGCAAGAGTTGACAGGGAAGCACATTGACTTATTCGTGGGTGATATTACCGATTATAGTTTTTTAAGTCAAGCTCTCCAACAGTTTGAACCAGGCGCAATTGTCCATTTTGGAGAACAACGCTCTGCCCCTTATTCCATGATTGATAGGGAACACGCGGTTTTCACCCAGGTTAATAATGTGGTAGGAACCCTGAATATTCTCTACGCCATGAAGGAAGATTTCCCAGACTGTCACCTCGTTAAACTGGGAACTATGGGAGAATATGGCACACCCAATATTGATATTGAAGAAGGGTATATTACCATTGAACACAATGGCCGTAAGGATACATTACCCTATCCCAAACAACCCGGTAGTTTCTATCATTTGAGTAAGGTACACGATAGTCATAATATCCATTTTGCTTGCAAAATTTGGGGCTTACGAGCCACTGATTTGAACCAAGGGGTTGTTTATGGTGTGTTGACTGAAGAAACGGGCATGGACGAAATGTTGATCAACCGTTTAGATTATGATGGTGTGTTTGGTACTGCCTTAAACCGTTTCTGTATTCAAGCAGCTATTGGTCATCCTTTGACGGTGTATGGTAAAGGAGGACAAACCAGGGGCTTCTTAGATATTCGTGATACGGTACGCTGTATTGATATCGCTATTAAAAACCCTGCTGATGAAGGGAAATTCCGAGTCTTTAACCAGTTTACTGAGTTATTCAGTATTAGTGATTTGGCTATGATGGTTAAAAAAGCGGGTAATTCTTTGGGATTAAATGTGGAAATTAATAACTTAGAAAACCCAAGAGTTGAGTTAGAAGAACACTATTTTAACGCCAAGAATACTAAGCTATTAGACTTGGGATTGGAGCCTCATTATCTGTCTGATTCTCTCCTTGACTCTTTGTTGAATTTTGCTGAGAAATATAAAGGCAGGGTTGACAAAGAGCAAATTTTACCAAAAGTTTCCTGGCATCGGAAATAACTGAGAATCGAGAATGGATAATTGATGATTATTCATTGTGAAGTCCCCCACCCTCAAAGTATTAGGGTGGGGCTTTCTACCCAAAAGAAGGCTCCGCTTTTGATACAGTGCATTGCAAAAGTTTGGTTAAGGGTTGGGGGTAGATTCGGACACTTACGGCCCCTATATATGCCTCGACGGAGAGAAGACAAATATTCCTTGTTTCAAGCTTCCAAATTGAGGGATCGGTAATTCTACATTCTACATTGTGAATAAACTGTACCATCTGGCATAATGGCCTCTCGTAGATCAGAATCAGTAAGAATCGTTCCCGTTAAATCTGCATTTTTTAAATTAGCCTTAACTAAAATAGCATGGCTAAGATCGGCATAACTCAAATCTGCCCCTTGTAAGTTAGCTTCCGTTAAGTCAGTTGCAAAAGGCGAGCGATAGGTTTCTTGACTCAATTTTGCTCTGCATAATCTTGCCCCTGATAAATTGGCTTGATACAATATTGCAGAACTTAGATTCGCATAACATAAGTCAGCATCAGTTAAATTCGCTTGTCCTAAATTGGTTCGTCTTTCAGAGGTGGGACTTAAATCAACCTCATATAAAATGGCCCTAACTAGAATGGCCCCTGTTAAATTTACCCCGCATAAACAGGCTTTGCTTAAATAAGCATCGGTTAGGTTAGCATCAATCAATTTCGCCCCACTGAGATCCGCATCCCTTAACATCCCTTGAGATAAGTCTGCATCTTTCAAGTCGGTTCCCCAAAGAATGGATTCACTGAGGTTAACTTTTGTTAAATTAGCTTGACAGAAATTACTTTTTCCTAGTCGGGATTGCCGTAAATCTGCACCTTGAAAATCGACCCCTGAAAGATTAATATCGATTAAATCTGCTTCTTTTAAGACAATATTATGGAATTTTCTCTGTCCTAATCTATATTTACTCAGTAATTCTTCTAATTCCATTTTTTATTTCCTATTTATTGTCTATTTATTCTAATCTTGATTGGTTGAAGGGGAGTTATTTATTTGACTTTCTTTAATTTACAACTATTTAGTAATATAGGAACTTAGCATTAATTAAGCTATAATTAAAAATCATAATATGTACAGATAGTGTGTTACCTATATAACAATATGGCGAAAATGACTGCCCCTCAATACCTCACCGAGACGACATTGTTAGAAAATGACGAGATTTCTAACTTACCTCCTGCCGTGTTGGCCATGATCGCCGATTTTTTTAAAGTATTATCAGAAATGAGTCGTTTACAGATTATTTGTGCGTTAAAAAATGGGGAAAAAAATGTTTCTCAAATTATTGAAATTACGGGTTTGGGACAAGCAAATGTTTCCAAACATTTAAAGGTATTAACCCAAGCAGGAATTGTTAATCGAAGTCAGGAAGGGGTAAATGTTTTTTATGCGATCGCTAATCCTTTAGTTTTTCCTTTGTGTGAGATTGTTTGTAATTCTATTGCCACACAATTACAACACAAAAATCAACAATTAGAGTCACTAAAAAGCTTTCAAGGGTTGTTTTAGTTTTTGCAAGTTCATCTATTACCAAATTTCACTTAAATTCAATATAAACCCAGGTACAATAGATAGCTACTGTTTTAGCTTATGGTTCATTTTATTGGATAAAAAACTAAATTTAAAAAGCAAAAAATAGGGATCATTAATGAATTATCCCTATAACTTAAATCAAATAATTACTCAGAAACTAACACAATACTATAACTAGCTTGATTAGCTAACACTTTATCTTGAGATTAGTTCTTAATTTTCCCCACACTCTAAATTATATCCCTGTGAGGTTTTGGAATTCCTCGACTCCGTCGACGGGAGTATGTCAATAAAAACTCTCTATTCTCTTAAGAATAAACAGTATCATGTTTAAGAAACAATTTTCTCTATATTATTTTTAATCACTTGTTTTTGTTCATCATCATATCCCCATTTCTCTAAAAATGTTTGATAAATTCCTTCATTATTAATAATGGTTTGTTTTAATTTTTTCAATTCTTCTGTCATCAAATGTAAATCAATTTTTTGAATTAATTTCTGGTTTCGCTGACAAGTGATATCGGATTGCTTGGCCATATCTTCATCATTATTACGACGATGAGTAATAGCCATAGATGAAGACATAGCAAGATTTTTAACTAATAGTTCAATAACTAATTCAGGAGATGTTTTTAAAGCGTTAATTACTTCATCACTAGGATTATCAGCTAAGGGTAGATTGCTAGTTAAATAAATAACAAAAAATCCTCTTGCTCCATTTTTACTACTTACTAAATTTGTAATAATTTTTTCTATTTCAGAATTATTTAATTTCTTCTCTACCATTTGATCTAGGAGAGTCTGAGTTAACTCTAAAGCGTCTTCAAAGGAGAGATTTTCAGGAATATGCCAGTTCATTTTTGTCATTAATAATTGAGGATGAATAAGTAACAATTAGAAGAGTCTTTCAAAGACTTAACACAAAGAGAAAGTGTTATTAAATCTTTTATATTTCTTTCCATAGTATAACAGATTTAATCAAGGGGTGAATGATTTGCAGTGTAGCCAAAAGTTTCCTCGTTTTAAAAAGAACTTGTTACCAGATAAATATTTTTGTTTAAAATTGATTTAACATTGAGTTTTTAAATGTGGAATCTTTTATTTAGTCTAAAGTGTTGCTATAATAATTATTACTCATTTTTTTGTTTTTCTGTTTTTTCAGATTGAAAATAATTAATTGCTTCTTGCAAATAACACCAAAAGATTTCAGCAGACTTTTGTTGATGAAATGCAGTAATATTAATAATTTTTTTTTGCCCAACAATTAATATTTCTGCGAAATACTTATTAAGTAAAAATGATGTTTCTATTTCTGTTGTTTGAATTTTATCTATCAGTTTATCATCAACAAAAAATCTTAGATAATGTTGTGTTACATAAATATGTTTGACACGACTTAGTTGCCATCCTTGATAAATAAAAATTCCCAAGACTAAACCCAATTCTAATAAATTACGCCAATGCCATTTCGGGATAAATAATTTAACAATTAAGGTAAGATCAATTGTTACATTTTGTCCTTGTAAACTTAAAATTATTCTATGTAATAATTCCCCAAAATTAATCATGAAACCAGTCATGATAATGAGAAATAGTAAAAAGCCAGCTTTATGAAACAAATTCTTGATAAAAATCCAACTATTTGACCAATGCCATTGTGTATAAATATGCCATTTTTTAGGATTTTTTTTATATTTAACATCTAATTTTTGCTGATGTAATAAAGAATCTAAATAGGTAATGTTAAGTTTTTGTTCAACATAAGAATGATTGCCTTGACTCCCACTAAATATAACATTAACATCAAAATAAGCAGCTAATTTTTTGGACTTAATTAAAGCTTCGTGAATTAAGAGATTTTCATCAACAACAAAGTGTTTGCCATTATGTAAATAAATTTCTATTTGCCATACTTGCTCTAATACTTCTTGAAAAGCACCCCCTAATAAGGATGTTTTTTTGATAACAATATCACTAATTTCTTGTTGAGTAAAACTACCAAAAATTGATTGTATTTCGTTTTCTGGTAAACGTAAGCAACAAATAACTTGGTTACTATCCATTTCATAAACAAAAATATCAATTTTATGATTATGTTTGAGATGTTGATGTTTTGCAATCCAACCATCTAGATACCAAATCAGGAAACAAACAAGCAAAATTACTTGGATATAATCCCTTAGATAGCAAGCAATTAATGAAAAAATACAGAAAATAAAAAAAGCCACTAAAGTAGTGATCTCATTATTATTCTTTTTTCCATAAACTAATTCCGACCAAATCAAATGTATGATAAATTCATAAACAATTTGCAGCAAATTTTTAACCTGAACTAAAGGAAAAATAAGCTGTGCATACCAATGATATTCTAAGCAACTTGTTTGCCCTTTAAAAATTAATTTTTTAGACATTTTTATCTTGATTGTAATAACGAATCATAGCCTGAGTTCCCTGTTCTTTTCCTTTTCCATTATCTAACATAGCAACTGCTTTTAAAAAGCTTTCAGCTAAACTGATTCCTGGTAAATCCTGATCTGATTCTGCCATTATCTCCTGTACTAAACGCAAATCTTTTAAGAGGTGCTTAATGGCAAAACCTGGTTCTAAATCAGAATTAATAATTTTAGGGCCTAATTTTTCTAAAGCCCAAGAACCAGCCGCCCCTGTGGAACAAACTTCTATCATTAAATCAGGTTCAATTCCTTGTATTTCTGCCATTTTCATCGCTTCACATAAAGCAACCATGTGAACCGCACATAGGGCTTGATTACACATTTTTACAGCTTGTCCGTTTCCTACAGAACCACAATAAATAATAGTTTTACCCATACCTTGAAAATAGGGTAAACATTGATCAAAATCTCGCTTTTCACCCCCAACCATAATCGTTAATGTACCATTTTTTGCCCCAATATCTCCCCCCGAAATAGGAGCATCCAAAAAACGTAAATTTTCTGCCTTTAATTGATTTCCAATCTCACGGGCTGCCTTGGTCCCAATGGTACTAAAATCAACAATTAATGCCTGAGATTTAGCGTATTTAATAATCCCCGAATTGGAAAAAAGAACTTCTTTAATATCAGGAACATCTCCCACACAAGTAAAAATAATATCAGCCTCGTTGACAGCCGCTTCAATAGAAGGAACAATCGTCGCTCCTGCTTCTTGTGCTACAGTAACATGAGGACGGTTAGGAGTTCGGTTCCACCCTTTCACTGTATGGCCTTTTTTTGCTAAGTTAGCCGCCATTGCGCCCCCCATTAGTCCAAGTCCAATAAATGCTAGTTGTTGCGTCATGGTTACTTTATTGATGGTTTAGTTTGAGTGGTTAATATTATTGTATCAATATTAATGTGATCGACAAACCACTGAATATAAAAATCAGGTTATAGAATGAGATAGATTCATTTTTAGCTAATAGCTAATAGGTTATACGTAGTGAAAATAAATTTTTGCCAGGATTTTTATGGGTATAGAAGTAAAAAACAAAACGCTTTTCAAATGTCAAATAATTTTTTATACTTAATAGATAATTTTAAACAGGTTAAGAAAATTACTAATGGATAAAAAAATTTTCATTTGCATAGAGTAAAGAGGAGACTGCCAATTGTTCCCACACTCCTCAGACTCACTTAACCAAAATCTTGAGACAGTCTGGTTTTCCTTGTTCCTAATACTGTTGAATAAGTTAGTTAATGAGTTAACATAAAATTAATTATCTCTCACCAATAGTATAAAAGTACCTATTGGTTGTTTTCCTAGTCAGAAGTTCAGTACAAGCAACCTATTAAAGAATCGCTAACCTATGTTAATCGATAGAAATCTCTCTAAATATATTGTTTTCTCTGAAGACAGTATTCTCAATGCGCTCAAAAAAATTAGTGATAATAAAAATCGTATTATCTTCTCTGTAACCGAGTCAGGGATGTTAGAAGGTGTTTTGACTGACGGTGACTTTAGACGCTGGTTAGTCGAGCAAAAAACTATCGATCTTAATCACTCAGTTTCTCAGATTAGTAATAAACAGTTTAAATACGCCTCTTTTGATGAAGATCCTGAAAAAATAAATAGCTATTTTTCAGAACAAATTGAATTTATTCCCCTCTTAGATAATAACGATCATTTAGTTGCGATCGCCCGAAAACGTCCTGATGAAATTAAGATTGGTGACTTCATTATTGATAATGATTCACCTACCTTTATTATTGCTGAAATTGGTAACAATCATAATGGGAGTTTAGAACTTGCCAAAAAGCTAATTGATGAAGCCATTGCTGCGGGAGCAAATTGTGCTAAATTTCAACTTAGAAGCCTCCAATCTCTTTATCATAATGCTGGAAATGCCAATGATGCTAGTGAAGATTTAGGATCACAATATACCTTAGATTTATTGTCTCGTTTTCAACTTTCCGATGAGGAAATGTTGCAAGCTTTTGATTATTGTCACAAAAAAGGTATTTTACCCTTGTGTACTCCTTGGGACTTAAATAGTTTAGATATTCTGGAAAATTATGGCATGGTAGCTTATAAAGTTGCTTCTGCTGATCTGACAAATCATCAACTTTTAAAAGCCTTAGTTAAGACGGGAAAACCTTTAATTTGTTCAACAGGAATGTCTACCGAAGCTGAGATAACTCAATCGGTTCAACTATTACAAAAATTGGGAGCAATGTATGTATTATTACACTGTAATTCTACCTATCCAGCCCCCTTTAAAGATGTTAATTTAAACTATATTACTCGCTTAAAAGAATTAGGAGATTGTCCGGTAGGTTATTCGGGCCATGAACGAGGAATAAATGTAGCAATTGCCGCCGTTTCTAAAGGAGCAAAAGTAATTGAAAAACACTTCACTTTAGACAAATCAATGGAAGGAAACGACCATAAAGTTAGCCTCTTACCCCAGGAATTTAAAGCTATGGTTGAGGGTGTTAGACAAGTAGAAGAAGCCCTGGGAACTTCGTCAGAAAGGCGTTTGAGTCAGGGCGAATTAATGAATAGAGAGACTCTAGCCAAGAGTTTAATTATTAACTGTAATTTAAAAACTGGACAAGTAATTACAGAAGCAATGATTGAGGTTAAAAGTCCAGGAAAAGGCTTACAACCGAACCGTAAAAAAGAATTAATTGGTAAAATCGCAAAACGACAATTTAAAGCGGGAGATTTTTTCTTTCCAAGTGACTTAGAAGAAGCCCAAGTAACGGCAACAAACTATCAATTTAATCGTCCTTGGGGTTTACCTGTTCGTTATCATGATTTTACTAAACTTTTACCTAAATCTAACCCCAATTTATTAGAATTTCACCTTAGCTACAAAGATTTAGAACAGGATCTAGAAAAATATTTCGACCATCCTTATGATATTGATTATGTGGTTCATAGTCCCGAATTATTTGCCGGAGATCATGTCTTAGACTTATGTTCTTTTGATGATGATTATCGTAACCATTCTATCCGAGAACTACAAAGAGTTATTGATATTACTCGACAACTTAAAACCTACTTTAAAAAAGCGTCTTGTCCTTTAATTGTGACCAATATTGGAGGGTTTACTTTAGATGATCCCTTACCCATTGCTCAACGACAAAAATATTATGATTTACTGTTAGAAAGTTTATCAAAATTAGACAGTGAAGGAGTAGAAATTATTCCCCAAACCATGCCACCTTTTCCCTGGCATTTTGGAGGACAAAGATATCATAATCTTTTTGTTGATCCCCAAGATATTGCTGAGTTTTGTTCTCAGAATAATTATCGGGTTTGCTTAGATACCTCTCACTCCAAATTAGCTTGTAATCATCATAATTTATCCTTTAAGGAATTCATAGAACAAGTGGGGCCTTATACGGCACATTTACACATAGCTGATGCAGAAGGCTTAGATGGAGAAGGGTTACAAATAGGAGAAGGCAATGTTGACTTTCCTGCCTTAGCAGAAGACTTAAAGAAAACTGCACCAAATGCTTCTTTTATTCCTGAAATTTGGCAAGGACATAAAAATGAAGGTGAGGGATTTTGGATAGCATTAGAACGCTTAGAACCCTTCTTTAATTAAGAGATTATAGAGATGTTTCAGAAAATGTCTCTACTTTTTTTACTCTTTTATTGGTGGGCATTGCCCACCCTACTGTTTAGACTTTAGCCTCTTCTTTGACTAATTTTTCCCAACCTAATTCTTTGAGGTTATTATTACGACGCAGGGGACGAGTGGCTAACTCCAATATGTCTCTTGCATTAGTAAACCCATGAATTTGTGCAAAGGTAAATTCGACGGACCATTTAGTGTTTATGCCTCTTGCTTCTAATGGATTTGCATGAGCCATTCCCGTAATAACGAGGTCAGGTTTTAATTCATAAATACGTTGAATTTGATTATAATTATCAGGTTTTTCAACAATTTTAGGTACAGATACCCCCATTTCATTACAGGTTTTTTCAAGAAAATCTAATTCTGCTTTTTGGTAACGTTTATCCATATAAGGAATACCAATTTCAGGACAAGTCATGCCACAACGAATTAGGAAACGGGCTAAAGAAATCTCTAATAAATTATCACCCATAAAGAGAACAGACTTGCCCCGAATTAGTTTAATATAGTCTTCTAAACTCTCCCATATTTTTGCTTCTCTTTCTTCTAAACCTTGGGGTTCTATATTAAAAACAGAGCATATTTTTTCTATCCAAGCGCGGGTACCATCGGGGCCAATAGGAAAAGGTGCACCAATTAATTTACACTTACGACGACGCATTAAAGTAGTGGCAGTACGTGATAAAAATGGATTAACTCCACTAACATAATAACCTTCATCAATTACGGGTAATTCTGTATAGCGTTTTGAGGGTAACCAACCAGAAATTTTTACTCCTTGCTTTTTCAATTCTAGGGTTAAATTAGTAACCACTGGATCGGGCAAAGATCCAAATAAAACTAAGGGCGGATGTTCTGTATATTCAGACTCTTCTTGTTTAATATCTTCTTTTTTTCTGCCAAAGTTTAACAGTTTATGTATGGCATTTCTCTCTTCTTTCTCTTCCTCTTCTTTAACACTTTTAGGACATTTATGAGCCATGGCAGCTAAGACGGTATCTTCCCCTTGAGTAAAGGCATAATCCAAGCCATTTGCCCTTGCTGTTACAATAGGAATACCAATTTCAGACTCTAATTTAGGGGCTAAACCTTCTAAATCCATTTTAATGATTTCTGTGGTACAAGTACCGATCCAAACAATTACACTGGGGTTGCGATCTCGTTTGATTTGTAAGCACAATCTTTTCAGTTCTTCGTAATCATTTAATTGGGCAGAAATATCTCCTTCTTCTAATTCTGCCATTGCGTAACGAGGTTCAGCAAAAATCATCACTCCCATTGCATTTTGTAGGAAGTAACCACAGGTTTTTGTGCCAATGACTAAGAAGAAACTATCTTCTATTTTTTGATATAACCAAGCGACACAACTAATAGGACAAAAGGTGTGATAATTGCCAGTTTCGCATTCAAATTGTAAAGATGTTGGTTCTTGTACCGCAGTCATAATTTAGGTTTCTCCTTAGATTTATTCCAATACGAATCTCTAGGCTGGGCTGAGAAAAAAACAAACCCAACCTTACCTTATTGAGTTATGCTATCGCTAACCCAACCGAATAGATGATTAAACGATCATCAAATCTAATTCTTCTTCCTCTGTTTTCGGAGCTTGAGGATTAAGATAGAAATCAGACAATAAACTGAATAATTCTCTGTCTTGAGCATCATTAGGAACTACCCCTTCGGGCAATGCTAATAATTGATCAGCAATGTTTAAATAATAATTGCAAACATACTCAAGGGAAGGATCACTTTCTGTCATTTCAAACAAGGTTTTCCCCTTAACCCGTGATACCCGAATATCCTCAATTAAAGGTAAAATTTCTAACACCGGCATCGGAACTGCTTCCACATATTTATCAATTAAATCACGCTTAGAAGTCCGATTACCAATTAATCCCGCTAATCGTAAAGGATGGGTGCGCGCTTTCTCTCTCACTGAAGCAGCAATACGGTTGGCAGCAAACAAGGCATCAAACCCATTATCCGTAACAATCAAACAATAGTCAGCATAGTTCAAGGGTGCAGCAAACCCACCGCAAACTACGTCCCCTAATACATCAAATAAGATGACATCGTACTCATCAAAGGCATTGAGTTCCTTGAGGAGCTTAACTGTTTCTCCTACCACATAACCGCCACAACCGGCACCGGCAGGAGGTCCCCCAGCTTCTACACAGTCAACTCCTGCATATCCTTTGTAGATAACGTCTTCAGGCCAAATATCCTCATAATGAAAGTCCTTTTCTTGTAGGGTGTCAATGATGGTAGGGATGAGAAACCCAGTTAGAGTAAATGTACTATCATGTTTGGGATCACAGCCAATCTGTAGTACCTTTTTACCCCGTTTGGCTAAAGCGGTGGATATATTGCAACTGGTGGTTGATTTTCCTATACCACCTTTTCCGTAAACTGCGAGTGTTAAAGTCAAGGGTTTAGTCTCCTGTGGTCAAAATAATGCTTGTTATTACTGCGTTGTGACGACAGCAAGTTTGTCAATCTCATTACTTGCATTATGGAGCAACTGACCAAGAATTCCAAGAGGGTTTCAAGTTAAATAAGACAGTTATATAAAGTAAAATATTAAATGCAAAAGAAAATACCTTTAAAAACCACTTTTAAAATTATTTAAGCTTATTTAAAGCTAATAATTTTATTTTGTGTTCTGTATTTTAATAATTAAGAACAATATAAAAATTTTAGGATCTAAGCGATCGCTCACCTTAAAGTTAAAAACCCTGAAACTATTATCTAATAAGGCTTATAATGTTTTACTATTGCGATGTCGATATAGTTGAAAGTAGTAATTTATTAAGAAATGTAACAAAAAATCAGCAATTTTTGTCCACTTCAAACAGTGAAAAGATTGCTTGAAAGAATTTTATAAAGAATAGTTACATTTATATGACAGTAGGGTGGGCATTGCCCACCCTACTGAAAACTTAGACTCTGAATATCATTCAGACAGCCGAAAAATAAATCTTAGACTTAATGGGATCAGGAATCATCGTTTTATCACCTTCCTGCCAATCTGCCGGACAAACCTCTTCTGGATGGCTTTGGACGTGCTGAACAGCTTTAAGGGTGCGTAAAGTTTCGGTTACGCTACGACCAAAAGAGAGATTATTAATGGTTGCGTGTTGAACAATTCCTTCCTTATCGATAATAAATAAGCCCCGTAAGGCAACACCAGATTCAGGATCTAGCACATTATAAGCGGTACTAATTTCTTTTTTCAGGTCAGAAACTAAAGGATAAGCAATATCACCCACACCTCCATCGCTGCGGGGGGTTTGAATCCAAGCCAGGTGAGAGAACTCACTGTCAACAGAAATGGCTAAAATTTCCGTATTAAGTTGCGAAAATTCTTCGTAACGTTCACTAAAAGCGATGACTTCTGTAGGACACACAAAAGTAAAATCTAAAGGATAAAAAAAGAGGATAATATACTTGCCACGATAGCTAGAAAGCTTTTTGGTTTGAAATTCTTGATCAATTACGACGGTTGCCGTAAAATCAGGTGCAACTTGCCCAACTCGCAAGCATCCTTCTGTAGTCATCGTTTAGTCTCCAAAAATCAGATAATGGTGAAAGCCATTAAAATTTGTGTCCTGCTACAAATTTATCACAATAGTAAAGATTGTGATCTTCTCAGGTCATCATCTGATCACCTAATTTTCCGTAATTATAATGGTTCGTTTGTTTTTATTGAGTTTTTCTCTGATTATCTCTTGTTTGTTTAATATTTCTACCATTGCCCAAACTGAGTCTATTGAAACACAACCACCATTAAAGGTTGGCGTTGTGGGTTCTCCTCCTTTTTCCAAATATGATAAACAAAGTTTTCAAGGAATTAGTGTGGAATTGTGGCAAGAAATTGCTGCCAATGTGAACTTGCAATATCAATTTATCGCTCAGCCAAGGGTTGAAGTTGGTATTGAGCGTGTGGTTGCAGGGGAGTTAGATGTATTAATTGGCCCAATTAGTATTACTACAGAACGGTTTCGGAAAGTTGCTTTTACTCAACCTTATTTTAATGCACAAATTGGCTTATTAGTTTCAGAAGAACGTCTCTCAGTTTGGAATCGTATTCATCCCATTTTTCAAGTGGCTGTTATTTCTTCTGTAGGCGGTTTATTCGTCATTCTTTTCATTGTGGGGAATTTAATCTGGTTAGCAGAAACTCGTCGTAACCCCGAACAGTTTCCCAGAGAATATATTCGAGGGGTAGGTAATGGGATGTGGTTTGCGATCGTAACTTTAACCACGGTGGGATATGGAGATAAAGCTCCTGTTACTAAAATGGGTAAAATAATTACCAGTTTATGGATGTTAATTACGACAGTTGCAGCTTCTTCTTTAACGGCAGGTATCGCCACCGTCATGACTTTATTATTATCAGCAGAAGGGATAGATAAATTTACCCAAGCAGAGAATATTCAAGGAAAGCAAATAGCCGTTATCTTAGGAACAACGGGAGAAAAATGGGGACAAACCTATCAGGCTCGTTTATTACTTTCTCCTACTTTAGACGAGGCAGTAAAACACTTAAAAGCTGGCCAGGTAGAAGGTGTTATTTTCGATGTTCCTGCTTTACAAAATTATTTATATCGCCATCCTGAAGCACCTTTTAAAGTGGCTGATGTTTCAATTGCTTTTGAAGATTATGGCTTTGTTTTACCGTTAGAAAGCAACTTACTCCGTGAGTTAAATCTTAGTATTATTCAGTTAAAACAATCAGGAAGATTAGAAGAAATTATTGAGCGTGAAATACCAAGATAGTTTAAAAATTGATTACTTAGGTTGAACAATTAAAACAGAACAATGAGCATGGTGCAAGACATAATTGCTGACACTTCCTAATAGAAATTCTTGCATTCCATAACGGCCTCGATGTCCAATAACAATAACATCAGCTTGCCATTCATTGGCAACTTTACAAATGGTTAATCCAGGAGTACCCATAATTTGCTGAAATTCTGTATTAATGTCTACATCTTTTGCCTTTTGTTGATAAGTTTTCAACATTTCAATACCAGATTTTTCAAACGCTTCCCATTGTTCTCGCCAACTTTCTAAAGTTAAATCATTACCAGCAGCCGGATACATTTCTTTAAGATCAGGAGGGATGGGTAAGGGGCTATTTTCCTCTTCTCCAGATAAAACATGAAGTAATAATAATTGTGTATTTTCTGCCTGTTTAGCTAATGATAAGCCATGCTTGAAAACAAGTGTGGCCATTTCTGACATATCTAAAGCAATAAGAATTTTTTGATACATTTTTGCCTATTTAATCGTTTATCGAAAATAATTAGGTCTAAAACCCCACCTTGTAAGTAACTCATAGTTTTTGAGACGGTGCATAAATTCCTATCTCAAAAACAACTTCTGTAAGATAGCACGGGAGGGGAGGGAGGGGCTTTTGAGTTGTGACTTCCCCTTGCTCAAGCCATAACCATACCACCATCAACATTAAATACTTGTCCTGTAATATAGGCTCCAGCAGGATCGGTTGCTAAAAATCTTACCATTCCCGCTACTTCTTCGGCCGTTCCTAATCTTCCCAAAGGAATAAATTGTAAAATGTCTTCTGCTTTGACTTTCTCTGTCATATCTGTCGCAATAAAACCAGGGGCAACTGCGTTAACCGTTACACCACGGCTCGCAACTTCTTTCGCAACAGCTTTAGTTAAACCAATAACACCAGCTTTCGCTGCGCTATAGTTAGCTTGCCCTGGGTTGCCCATTTGTCCCACTACCGAAGAAATATTGATAATCCGTCCCCTTTTCTGTTTTAACATGGGTTTGGTGACAGCTTTGGTACAGAGAAAAACCCCTGTCAAGTTGAGGTCGATAACCCCTTGCCAGTCTTCCGACTTCATGCGCATGAGTAATGTATCACGGGTGATCCCTGCATTATTGACTAAAACATCGATACGACCAAATTTCTCTAAACTGGTTTTTATTAGGGTATCCACTGCCTCGGCTTGGGAAACATCTCCTTGGAGTGCGATCGCTTCTCCACCGTTTTCTGTAATTATTTTGACCACTTCTTCTGCTGCATCACTGGAACGGGCATAATTGACCACCACTTTTAAACCCATATTTCCTAATATTAGGGCAATAGCGCGACCAATACCCCGCGATCCTCCAGTAACCACAGCGACTTGTTCATTGAGGGGGAGATCGACGGTTGACATAATACTTCTCTTATCTGTATTGCCTAATGATTATATTACGTTTTGAGTGCCGATTACGTAATGAACAATGAACAATGAAGAATTGAGAATAGCTAGAAAAAATTAACTCTAAATTTGCGCATTCTAAATTTTCCCTATTCACTAATGGTGTGTCATCACCACATTCCAAATTTGATTGTTAATATGGGTTGAGATATCAGGACAAGTATTGTTAATTTCTTTAATGACTTGAGTGGTTATGGTTTCTCTAATGGTTTCATCTTCCATATCATCAATGCTGATATTTCCAGTGTTAACCCATTTGGCTACTTCTTGATAGTAAATATTTCTTGTCATTTCAGAAGATGCTTCGGGAATTTGACAAATACGTTGCGCTGTTTCGTTAATTTGGTCAGCCGTTGGTAAAGCTTGAGAAGGTAAAGGAATAGTGACAGCCATCAGAGGAAGTAACCAGATAAATTGACGTAACATAATTCAATATCTAAAAATAAACAACTACCTAATACGTTAAGATGAATAAAAATAATTGGCATCAGTATAATTAGGGAGTAAGTTATAAAATAGACAATTCTTAACATAGTCAAAATTATTTAGATGGCTTGTTGATCAAGGTTTTTCTATATTAATATTTATGAGAGTTTACTTAAAAGATGATATTTTATTTATTAGTCAAGAGGATCTGCCTTCTTATAAAAAAGGGGGAGCAATGGTTAGAAATACTTACTTTTGGGCATTGAAATCCATTAGTTGTTATTCTAGAAGAGGACAAGATTGGGAATTTGATGCGGAGGTTTGGGTTGCTTTAAATCGAATGCTTTTATCCTTTGCTCAATCTGGTTATTTAGGAGATGCAGAAACCATGCTAGAGTTTGATGAGCAAACTCCTATTCCTCCTGTGTTACGTTCAGTTTCAACTTGGTTGTGATTAAATTATAAACTCATGCGTTGTAAATGCTGACGAGGGTTATAAGTACGGCTATCACGAATTTTTTCATAATAATCCCGTTCTCGATCGCTAATCTGTTGAGGAATCTCAATCATCACCTTAACCAGTTGATCCCCTCTTCCTTGTTTTAGGTGTGCCCATCCTTTCCCCCGAAGTCTGAGAGACTGTCCGGAACGAATACCAGGAGGGACTTTAACTGTTACTATGCCATCGGGGGTAGGGACATCAATGGTGGTTCCTAGCACTGCCTCATCAGGGGTGATCGGTACTTCGCAAACGAGGTTATCATCTTCAAACTTAAAAAAGCTATGGGGAGTCAGTTGCACATTGAGGTATAAATCCCCTCTGTTTTGACTGTAGGGACTACTACCACCTTTTCCTCGAACACGGATGCGACTGCCATTTTTTGCCCCTGGAGGGATGCGTACATCGATGATTTCATTGCCAAGGTTAAGGCGTTTTTGTACACCCCGAAACGCTTCGGAAAAAGTTAGTTTCAAGGTTGCTTCTCGGTTAGCTGCAGGGGTTTGATTACCGAACCCACCACTAAAGTCATTAAAGTTAGTATAGCCCGCCCCTGGATTACCATAACTATAACCACCTGTTCCTGTACCACCAGGAGTGGAGAAACGTCCTAATAATTCATTAATAAACTCTTCAAAGTTACCATACTGGCTAAAATCAAAGCCACTCATATCTACATTAGAGCCTGCACCTGGCCAGGTACTTTGGCCGGCTTGTTTCCAGTATTGACCAAACTGGTCATATTTTTTCCGCTTATCCGCATCGGATAACACTTCATAGGCTTCGCTGAGCTCCTTGAAACGTTCTTCAGCTTGCTTGTCATCAGGGTTTCTGTCAGGATGATATTTAACCGCTAATTTGCGGAAGGCTTTTTTGATCTCATCTGCGCTGGCATTTTTATTGATGCCTAAGGTAGCATAGTAATCTTTGTAGTCCATATCTCCTGTAGGATTATCCTAAAAAAA
>JASJEA010000101.1 GCA_030064935.1 Crocosphaera sp.
AGCAAGGTTGTGCTGTCGCACGTTAATATATTGGTCGGGCTTTATCCGCACGCTAAAACCTTGGGGGTACTCACCTACGGTTCGATGCGTCCCCCTCGTTTATAGCGTGGGACTTAGCCCGACATCCCAGTTAAAAAACACTAGGGGCCAACAACTGTTGACCCCTACAAATGTTACAATCAATAGTAATAATGCTAGGAACTCGAAACAGGAAGAGCAAGCCCTTCGGCCTGTTGACGGAAGGTTTCGACTGCATCGCTATAATCAATGGGTAAAACCCCAACAACGTTCTCATGGGGACGGGGAATAATAACCCAAGTCTCTAAAGTAGCCCCTTCTGTTCGTTCAATGGCTTCTTTTCCTGCTTCCATAGCTGTTTTCACCTCTTGCACATCTCCGCGAATATTGAGGGTAAAACGGGCACTCCCGGCTCTAATATAACCGACAATAGTTATTCTTCCTGCTTTAACCATTGCATCAGCAGCAGCTAAGATTCCTGGAAAACCTTTTGATTCAATAGATCCAACGGCTTTTTGAGTCATAGATAAGTCTCCTAAATTATAATTAATGATTTCGTTAACAATAGAGTTAATTCTATGTTGAAAAGGTGCAATTACTTAATCAAACGCGGAATTGTTCCACTTCTTCCGTGTAGTCTAAGGGGAGAACCGTCAATAGGTTTTCCGGTGGGTTAGGAACAATGTAATGACTTGCTATCTTACCGTTATAGGAGGCTACAGCCGCTTCTTTTCCCGCTTCCATTGATCGTTTTACCTCAGAAACCGGTCCACGAATGGCTACCAAAAATTCCCCACGTTCCGCTTTATCAAAATAGACAATTGTCACCCTTCCCCCTTTGACCATAGCATCTGCAGCAGCTAAAACAGCAGGAAATCCGACAGTTTGAATAACACCAACGGCTTGAGGCATAATGACACTTCTAGGGAAAGCAATGTTTTTCTAGCCTACTCATCATATCACGATGGGGATCGCCTGTTATGACTAATAATGAACAATACGAAAGCCAATGTCATAAAGACAGGCAAACGCATCCATTTTACCCCGATAAGCAGAACGACATTTATGGGGAGAACAGTTCCATGAGCCTCCTCGAATTACTCTTCTTGTGTCTTCGGTGTGGGTGATCCAAGCTTGAGCATCATCAGGACAACCAACATAATTGTCATGCCAGAGATCCTCACACCATTCTCGGACATTACCATACATATCATGGAGTCCAAAACTGTTAGCAACTCCAAAATGTCCCACAGGAGTTGTTTCTCGTCTATCCTCTCCTAAAGGACCTATCCCATAAGAGCCCTTGCTACAAATTTTCCCTTGATATTCCCAGTTACACCCAGAATAATTGGCTAATTCTGTGGTGATGGTTTCCCCAAAATGAAAGGGGGTGTTAGTATGCGCTCTACAAGCATATTCCCATTGTGCTTCGCTGGGTAAATAATAGGAACGTTTACTATTTTGAGATAATCTCGCACAGAATTCTACGGCATCATACCAAGAAACCTGTTCAACGGGATGATTGGGGTTGACAAAATTAGCCGGTTCAGGATCGAGAGATTGCTTAATACTTGGTAGTTTAGCCACAGCTTTCCATTGTTGTTGAGTAATTGGATATTTACTCATCCAGAAGGGTTTGAGGGTGACTAAATGCTGTGGAGTTTGAGAAGATAAACATCCTTCTTCTGTCTTCAAAGAACCCATATAAAAGGTCCCCCCAGGAATGGCTACCATCTCTAGGCTAAACTCATGTTCTAGTTTTTCCAGGAAATATAGGCTTTTTTTAGGTTCCCGTTGAATAATTTTGCCTTGGGGGTTGACTGTGACAACCTCGAATTCATAAGAGGATAGTTGAGTCGTCATGAAAATTATATGATTAGGGAGTTTGACTAAAAGATTTTTAATCTGTGATTGGTTTCAACATAGAATACCATAGTTACGTCTGGATTGTATTGAGAATCATCTAATTTATGTTTATAACTTTCTTTATGAGTTGAGAAAAACGTTGAATCTCATCATAATAATAATTGTTTTTTGTCATAAAACTTTATATTTTGAGGTTGTTTTTATTGGATACAATAATAAACATAATAATGGGAAAATACATTATTATTTTAATCCAATTAGGAGAAATGATTATGACAGATGAAGCAACTAAAGTCGGTATTTTAGTCGTTCATGGTATTGGTGAGCAAAAGAAATTTGGAACGGTTGAAGAAATTGTCAGAGATATGGCCACCACTTTAAAAGCTGATCCAAATCTTCAGGTTAGAATTATTATTAATGAACAAAATACAGGAGCTTATGGAGCCGATGAACAAACTTGGCAAGCTGATGATCGAGAACCGATTATTATTGAAGTCAAAAATAACGATGAGGTAACAGAATTAAGGTTTAGTGAAGTTTGGTGGGCCGATTTAGGAGATCCTGAGAGTCTGGAGACTCAAGTCAGTTTTTGGTGTTGGGGATTATCTTTATGGTCAAGAAAACAATTTGTTGATCCTAAGTTGGGAACAAGCGATCGGGTTAAACAACCCTATAAAATTAATGAAAAAACCTCAAAAGAAGAAAACCCTCCACTGGATTTTTGGGGTCGCTTAAGATTCTTTTGGGTATCTTTAGTGATTTTATTGGTTTTACCTGTTCTTTCTTTTCTAAGTATTATCCTTCGTAAAATATTAGGGTTTAATGGTTTACGTCCTGATATTTTAGTTCAATATTTAGGAGATATAAAATTTTACCAAGAAGGAGAAAGAAAAGGAAAAGGACCTTTAATGGATTTGGGTCACAGACCTCGTATTTCGATTCGACGACGTATGATTAAAGGGTTAGTCGAAATGAGTTTAAGAAACTATGATCGTTGGTATGTTTTATCTCATAGTTTAGGAACCATTGTCGCTTTTAATGGCTTAATGGAAACAGAGGAAGCGTTACCCAATTATTTGAATGAAGAATTATGGAATAAATGGAATAACACTTATATTGAAGATAAAACAGGAAAGAAAACACTTATCGTTCGCAAAAAAGCAACTCAAGAGCAAGAATTGACACCTGAAAAAGCAGAGAAGATGCGTCCTTCTCGTCCTGCTTGGTTAAATGAAAAGGATATTATTGCCCGTTCAGAGTTGTTTGAAAAGCTCCAAGGATTTGTTACTTATGGCTCTCCTTTAAGTAAGTTTGGGGTGGTTTGGCCTGGGATTGTTCCTATTAATAGAAATAACACTGTCTTTAATGATAAATTTGAATGGTTAAACGTTTACGATCCCACCGATCCGGTGGCTGGAAAAAGTACATTATTTAACTTCACAACCGATAATGGAAATAAACAACAACCCCAAGAAATCGCTTATAAAGCAGATGGAATTCATTTATTGAGCCATGTTGAATATTTAACTTTTAATCCCAGTCGAACCAGCCCTTTTGTTAAACAATTAGCTAAGTGGATATTAGACTCAGAGGGAAATCCTTTTCAACCAGGAGCCCCATCTTTAGGATGGCCACAACCATTTGTTATCAAAGTTTATCAGAAAATTCGTATTTTAATATGGATTGTTGCTGCAGTTTTAATTTCTTGGGTTTTAGGTTTCTTTGTGCGTTTTGCTTTACCTGAGTCTATAGAAGCTATTTTAAGAGACATTCCTTATCTAGATTTGGCTAATCCTTTAACTTATATTGTTTTAGCAATTGTTATTGTCTTCATTGTCGGTACTGTTAATTGGGCATTTAAGTGGAATGTTTCTAATTAGGTTAATATATGAATGTGTAGATTAGATTATTGTGACTTCATTATACATAATCTAATCTTTTATTAACCTATTCAAGAGTTTTCTATTAATTATATGATCGTTTTAAGTTAACAATTTTGCTAATTCACAAAATCCATCAATTTCTGGTAAGTTAGTTATATAGATGGGTTTATATTGTAATCTTTCTGTATATTTAAGGATATTATTAACCCCAAGAGAAATAGGAAATAAATGAGGATTAAACAAACTCTCATCATTAGGGCTATCCCCTACGGTAATAATCTCTTGCCAAGATAAATTTTTTAAATAATTTTCTTTAAAACTTATTAATCCTTTGGCTTTATTCTGTTCTAAGGGTTTAAGATGTCCTTGAATGTGACTATATGTAAATCCCCAGTTATTTTGATGACAAATTTTGTCTATTTCTAATAATGTTTCTTGAGTTAATTCATGACAATCAAATGTCCAATCCGTGATTCTAAATTGATTATCGCTAGAAGTGTTTAATAAAGGAAATTGAGACTGTAAATATTCAAAGTTATTTTGTAGTATTTGACGATGTTTTATTATGTTATTAATGGCTGTTAATGGTATGATTTTTTGATTATCTTTTAAACAATAAACCCCTCCATTTTCGGCAATAATAGCCCAGACAGGTAAATAATTAACAATACCTTGACACCATCCTGCGGATCTTCCTGTAATTAGAATAACTCGAATATTATGTTGTTGTAATTGTTCCAAAGTTGATAATAATTGACTGCTAAATTCTCCTTTTTTAGTTAAAGTTCCGTCAATATCAGTGGCAATCATTTTAATATTTTTAAGTTCCTTGATTGCTGATGGTTGAGTTATGTTAATTAGAGACATTTTAATAATGAATAATAATTTTCTTAGACTTGAAACTGTAACATAACCATTCTAATTTTTGCAACCTATAGCAATCATTTAGGAGAGGGTTTAGAGCGGAAACTTCAATTAATCAGTATTAAACATCCCCATGATACTAGAAAAATAAATAAAATTATAATAATTGAGATACTACTTAACTTAAAGTATTGATTATTAGTTATTTCTTCTAAATTTGTTGCTTTCCCAAGCGATAAGATTCTGCTTTAACTAATAATGATTTAGCAAATTCCATTGCATCTTCTGAAGAATGCCCTCCCGTTAATTGAGCTAATTCTTCTCTTCTTGTTTGTATATTTTCTAAGGGTTTAACCCTAACAACAGTTCTTAATTCAGGTAAGCTTAATTGTCCATTTTCTTCATTTTCTAGCTTCGATAATTCTTCGATAACTCTTTTTTCTACACGGAAATGATTATCGGCCATTGCTGCTACTAAAGGTTGATGAGTTACGCATAAAACTTGATAACTTTCACTTAAACTGTGTAACTTTTCTGCGATCGCTTGGGCAACTTTTCCTGATACTCCTGCATCAATTTCATCAAAAATCAAGGTTCCTGAACATTTTTCTGTCTTGGCAAAACACGCTTTTAAAGCTAATAAAAAACGACTCATTTCTCCTCCTGAAGCAGTTCGGGATAAAGGCTGTATTTTTTCTCCTGGGTTGGGACTAAAATAAAATACAACTTGATCACTGCCGTTAATACTAGGAGAACAAGGGGTTATTTGACAAACAAATACCACTTTATCCATCGCCAGAGGTTTCAATTCTTTTACTAATTGTTTCTCTAGTTTATTAGCCGCCTTCTCTCTTAATAAAGTTAAATTTTCACAGGTTTTAACTAATTTTTCTTGAGCCAGATAATACTCTTTTTCTAAGGTTTCGATAGACTGTTCACTATCGTTTAATTCTTCTAATTCTAGGGTTAATTTCTGAGACAAAATAATGGTTTCTGATAAGCTAGGACCATATTTGCGACAAATGCGCTTAATTAGATTAATTCTCTCTTCTACCTCAGTCAATCGCTGAGGATCAGCTTCTAAGCTGTCCCCATAGCCATTTATCTCTTGCCCTGCTTCTACTACTTGGGTTAAAGCTGATTTAACCATCTCTAGTAATGGCTCAATTTCTATATCATATTCGGTCATATCTGTCAAGAGCATTTCAGCTTCTCCCAAACGATCTGCGATCGCAGGTTCACCGCTATCATTTTGATAGAGAAGTTGATAGGTTTGATAACTTAGTTTTTGTAACTCTACAACATGGCTGAGACGATCCCGTTCTTTTTCAAGATGTTCGAGTTCATCAGGATCGTTTAATTGCGCTTCATTTAGCTCTTTTAACTGATACTCTAATAAATCAAGACGTTGTAACCTTTCTTGCTCTGATTTTCTACGCTTTTCTAAAATTTTATCGGCTTTTTTCCAGTTTTCATAAGCAGATTCCACCAATTTTTTTTGTTTAAGAATGCTATTACCCCCATAGAGATCCAATAACTCCCGTTGGCGGGTTGCATCCATTAATTGAACTGTTTGCCCTTGTGCGGTAATTTCCACCAAAAGATTACGAAATTTTCCCATTAATTGTAAATTTACGAGAACGCCGTTAATTCGAGAACGGGAGCGCACAGTTTCTCCTGAAGAGGACAATTCTCGTAAACATACGACTGTTCCATCATCTAAAGGATCAATTTCTTGCTCTTGTAACCACTCTAATACCCTTTCATGCCACTCAAAGGTAGCTTCTAAGGAAGCGTGTTGGGTTCCTTGACGAATAAGACGGTTATTAACTTTTCCACCTAAAACAACGTCTATAGCATCGAGAATGATAGATTTTCCAGCCCCTGTTTCCCCTGTCAACACATTCAATCCTTGACCAAACTGGAGGGTTAAGCGATCGACCAACGCAAAGTTTTTAATCTGCAATAAAGAAAGCATGGAGGTGGAGTCTGGCAACCAGTATATGTTTATTTCTTGATCTTAAGCAATTTCTAGAAAACTGCAACTTATGAATTAAGAATGAAGAAAAAATTAAATTCTAAATTCTTAATTCTACATTTTTAGGGACATTGCTCCGTTGTCCAATCAGTGGTAGAATTACCTCGACGACAAGATTGTTGACGGCCTGCTTGTGTCAAACTCCATTTACCGATGGATTGGTCAAACTCAAATTGAAGTTGGTAACGGATGCCTTGAACTGAGTCATCTGGCAGATTTAATTGAGTGAACATAACTGTCTGCTTAAACCCTTCTTTCTTCAACACCTTCACATCCTGGGAAAAATTACCTTCTACGGGTTCTTTGGTTCCGAATAATGCTAGTGTCATCTCTTCGGGATCACTTCCGCTCAACTCCCCATTAATCTCCTTTAAATCTATGGGTTTATAGGCATCTTCTGTTATATCAAAGGCTTTCTGGCTACACCCTATCAATAATAAATTGAAAAATAATCCTAAGCCCAAAATTGTTGACTTTGTTGTTTGAATCATCATGATGTAGAAAGTATTTAATCAAGGAAAATATAAACCTAGTTTTATAAGCTGGCAAAAGTTTTATATCTCAATGCTCAATTCTCAATATCATCCCCATCCTCTTCACCCAAATTCTGCTCAAATAAGTTTTCTCCTATTTTTAAATTTTTTTTCGATAGCTTAAGGTTTTTCCAGAGTTGTTTGATTCTAGCATAAGCCTGTTCAGGTTTAATTTTACCAGCCGTTTCTAAGTTACAAATATAGCTAATTGCTTGAGCAAATTCCTGTAAGTTAGCATTAAAAACAACATTTTCTGGCTTAACTTCTCCACGATAAGGATAACGGGGATATAAAAATTCTTGATCTTCATTCGGTGACATAATAGCTAGGATGTCGATTTAATCATTGAATATCTTGGATGATTTGTTGTCCTATAGGAGAAGTTGCGTAGCCCAAAAATGCTTGAACTTGTTTTGAGGGTGGATTTTTGTAAGCATAAAATAATTGACGTTTATAAGGATAATTAGCAGCTTCAGGGGTTAAGCCATCAATGGGAACAACACGAACAGTTTGTTGCTCGGCAACTTGACTATAAGTGGCATAACTAATTCCGTTATTTCCTAACTTTTGTAAGATAGGGGTGGTAGCATCTCTTTCCATTGTAATGATATTAAATGTTTCTGCGAATTCTTCCCCATTTAAGGCTAACTCCATAAAAATTTTATGAGTTCCACTCACTTTAGGGCGATTAATGACTAAGATGGTTTCTGATGCTCTTCCTAATTGCGACCAGTCTTTAATTGCACCTTGGAAAATTTCTTTGACTTCCTTTGAGCTTAAACTTTTGCGAAATCCATTATTAAAGCCTATTATCACTGCGATCGCATCTTCTGCAACGGGAACTGCCACCAATCCCTGTTCTTTTTCTTGAGCGTTTAAGGGACGAGAGGTGGCTGCAATATCTATATTGCCTTCTAAGAGGGCCTTAATGCCGTTTGTAGAGCCTTGGGCATTGATTGATACCTGTGTCCCAGGAAACTGCTGTTCAAAGCGATTCTTGAGTGCCTGATTTACCAAAACCATGCTGGTTGATCCATCAATGACTACCGTAGTTCCTTGGGAAACTGTAGTTGGGGGGCTAAAGGCGGTAACGGAGGAGGGAGAAGACGGCGGTGGTAAGGATTCGCTAGAACTCAGAGGTTCATTGTTAGGAGAGGGGGAAGGAATAACACTTTTGGCGGTTTCTAGGGTTCCTCTGTTAAACCACCAATATCCTGCCCCTAAAATACCAACAGTGATGATGAGAGAAATAATAGTAATCAGAGTATCTTTTTTGATCTTCATAACATAAGTCACAACTAAGATTATTCAGGTTTTTTGATTAGATAACAAGCACGCAAAATACTCAGTTCTTCTTCAGACATAGATGCAAAACAACCTTATGGTTGTTGCAGGAAACCATGAAGATAATCCCTAAATTTCTGCGCTTTTAACGCATTCTTAATAAGGTATTTGATCATCTTTTGCTACTCTGGAAAATTATTGCTTAAGATTGCGAGGCAATTATAACATAAAAAATCTAGTTGGATTAATTAAAGCAAAATATCAATCTAATTTTTTCTGTTTAAACAATTTGTTAACAGAGATTGTTTGAAGAGGATAAATAGGAGTATAATGACTCCGTGGTCAACTTTCTCTGAATTGATGAATGATTTATCCCCAAGCATTTCTTTCTGAAGTCCAACAACAACGACAAGAATTTCCTGGACTTATTAACAAAGTCTACTTTAATTTTGGGGGTCAAGGAACTTTACCCCGTTCGGGTTTAGAAGCGATTATTGATGCTCATAACTTTTTGCAGCAACAAGGTCCTTTTTCCTTAAAAGTCAATGATTCCATTACCACAAAAACAGAATTGTTACGGGAAGATATTGCTCAAGAATTAGGGGTTCAAGCTTCTACCATTACCTTGACTGAGAATGTCACTTCTGGCTGTAATATTGCACTGTGGGGAATAGATTGGCAAGCCAATGATCGCATTTTAATGACTGATTGTGAACACCCTGGTATCATTGCCATTGTGAGAGAAATTGCCCGAAGATTTCAGGTTGAAATTGATATTTGTCCTATCTTAAATACATTAAATGAAGGTGATCCAGTTCAAGGAATTGAAGCTCATCTTAAGCCCCAAACAAGATTGGTTGTTTTAAGTCATTTGTTATGGAACACAGGACAGGTTTTACCGTTAAGAGAAATAAGTAATCTTTGTCATCATTATCCTCACAGTGATCGTCCTGTTTTAGTATTAGCAGATGCAGCACAATCCGCAGGCTCTCTACCTTTAAATTTAGCAGAAACGGGTGTAGATTTTTATGCTTTTACTGGACATAAATGGTTCTGCGGACCGGCTGGAGTGGGAGGGCTTTATATACGTCCTGAAATTTTTGAATCTGTTCAACCTACTTTTATTGGTTGGAGAGGAATTCATATTGATGAAAAAGGGCAACCCATTGATTTTGAAGGAGATGGAAGAAAGTTTGAAATTGCCACATCTGCTTATCCCCAATATGAAGGGTTAAGAGCGGCAATCGCTGTTCATAATAGTTGGGCAAATGCTGAACAACGTTACCAACAAATTTGTCATTTAAGTGAATATTTATGGCAAGGATTATCGGATATTTCTACAATTAACTGCTTGAAAAAATCACCTCCAAAATCTGGTTTAGTTTGTTTTACAGTAGATAGCAATATGGATCATAATAAAATAGTTCAACAGTTAGAAAATCAAGGATTTCTACTGAGAACTATCCGTGATCCCAACTGTATTCGTGCCTGTGTTCATTACTTTACCTTACCGGATGAAATTGAACAGTTAATTAAAACAATTTCCGCCATAGTTTGTTAATGAAAGTCACGAAAATATCTTATTGATTAACTTAATTTATTTGCCACCACTGGTTAAGGCTAAGTTACTTTTTTAAGATAGGGGATAATCATCATTTTCATGACAGCCAAAAGGATAAGGAGACTGATAATTTTTCTTCCGTTTACCAAACCAATTATAACGATTATCCCTAACTTGTTCATAGGTTTTATCTCCTAGCCATTTCATCCCTGGTAAACTGCGATAAGCAGCAATAAAAGCTTGCCCTAAAGGCAATAATTTGACAATTTCTTCGGCTGCATCACTACCTTGCCAACGGTTTTTTCTATTATTACCATCAATTAAAATCATGCCCATTTCACAATCTTCTGGGGTAATATTAAATTGTTTTAATGTGCTTTGATCTTGCATAGGAATATAGTTAAAAATATTCCCTTGATCGAAGTTAGCTAAAAGTTGGGTAAAAGTGGCACAAAGATTACAGTTACCGTCGTAAATAATATGATAATTCATGATGTTAATGGATTATTATCTAAACGTTTACTATTTATGATATAGTGTTTCTCACTCTCATGGGGTAAACTCATGTTTTCCTCCCAAACTCCCAACTCCCAAAACTAAAAGATTTTGTACCTCACAAGTATGGGAAATGCTATACAGGATCATTTTAAAAAATTACTTTTGTCAGGTGGGCTAATCAGGAAATTATCTGGGATGTTGGCAATATATAACTTAATCACAAGGGAAATTCTAAGAATAATGTCGCTTTTCAGTAGCAACTAATTTCGCAGCTAGAATACCTCCTAAAAACCCAAATAAGTGACCTTGCCAAGAAATACCTGATGATGTTGGCAATACACCAAATACCAAGCCACCATAAAGAAAGGCAACAACAACAGATAGGAAAATTGAAATAAAATTACGTTGAAAATAACCCCTTAATAACAAAAATCCTAGGTAACCAAAAATTAAAATACTTGCCCCAATATGGATAGAAGTAGGAGCAGCAAACAACCAAACTCCAAAACCACCCACTATCATTGTTACTATAGTAACAATCCAAAAATCACTGGTTTCTTGGAGCATCACTAACCATCCTAAAACTAGAAAAGGGATAGTATTACTAATTAAATGAGGTAAGTCTCCATGTAAAAATGGGGCCAATAAAATACCTCGTAAACCGATTAAGCTCTGGGGTTGAATACCAAATCTATCTAACTGCCCTTTGTAGACAAAAATATCAAGTAATTCGATAATCCAAAAGAGACTAACAAAACTCCCTAAAATAGTCAGTTGGCTTTTGAGGTGACGAGAAATATTATTTTTGGAAAACTTACTCATAACTTTTGTAGTAGAATAGCTGCTATAACAATCATAACGATTGACTTCGCTTTTGTGTAAATCTTGAGGTGATAAATAGTTAAAATGGATTTGATCGAAGTTACAGGTATTCGTTGCTATGGTTATACAGGATATTTAGCCGAAGAACAAGTTTTAGGACAATGGTTTGAAGTTGATTTAATTTTGGGTGTTGATTTAAAAACTGCTGGAATGAGTGATAATATCGATGATACCTCTGATTATCGTCAAGCGATCGCTATTGTCAAACATCATATTAGCACCATGAAAGTTGCCTTGATTGAAAGGTTAACAGAAATGATTGCGCAAGAAATTCTGAGTTTACCCCATGTTAACCAAGTTAGAATACGTTTAAGCAAACCTGCACCACCTATTCCTGATTTTGGCGGTAAAATTACTATTGATATTACTCGCTCCAATTAATAATAAAAGTCTCACAAAATATTAACGGCTACAATCGAGTTATATTAGATATCAGAAAAACTGTGAGAAATAATTAATTCTTAGTAGTCCGAGAAAATACTTAATTTCAGTAGATTTTAGCAAAATATTCCGTATTTTTCACCAAGTAAAAGCTGTCCTCAATCTGTCACATTAAGAGTAGGAAGGTTGGTTAAGGATATAAACCAGTCATTCTTAAAATAACAGTTAATCGTTTTCATTAAAACTTACTTAGGGATTTTAGAACAATGACACCAAACATGAATTTATGGAGCGTTAAACACATTGGGCTCGCTGCTTGGACTTATCTTAATCAACCTCTGTTTGATGTTGAGAAACCAATTGTATGGGAAATGAAACATTTTTGGTACCTCTATAAGATTCAACTCTTAGAAAACTGTTTCCAGAAACAAATTAGCTCCCAAACTCATTATACTCAATAGAAGGGTTATCTGTTATGATGTTTTTCTATGAGTATCGATGCCGAAATTAGCCGTTTATTAGATGTCATGCCAGCGTCTGGGAGAATGCTAACAAAAATTGTTAGTCAACCTCAACAGTCAAAGGTGATTGATGCACCGTTTGCACCTCCTTGGAATCAAGAAAGCCGTCCTATCTATATTAACTTTGATCTGTGGCGACGGCTACCAAGAGGACAAAGAGATTTATTATTATTAAGAGCTACAAGTCGTCTCGTTAATATTCGTTGGTTTAAAGCAGATATTAATCAGATGTTTGTTTTGGTTAGTACCATCGGATTAATCATAGAAACATCCCAAGGAGATGCCATTGGGATGTTAATTGCTGGCGGTTTAGCGACAATTTCAGCTAGAAAAATTTGGCAAAATAATCAAAGTTTACAACAAGAATTAGAAGCTGATGAATCGGCAATCAAGGTATCGTTAAGACGAGGCTATACACAAGTAGAAGCTGCTCAAAATCTGGTAGAAGGGATAGAAAAAGTAGCTGAATTAGAAGGGCGTTCGATTTTAAATTTTAATGAACTGATTCGTTCACAGCACTTAAAATCTTTGGCTAATCTTTCTTCGGTAGATATTCCTGATGGAATTATAAAAAATTGAACCTGATAGTTATTACTCTATAATTAATGTTCTAAATTTTTAGAATATAGATGGTTGTTTACAATTTTTTTGGGGTATTTTCACCAATTAATAATCAATGATGGCTAATTGCAGCTATTTTCAGAAAGAAGATCAAGCAAAGCTCATATTGTATTATTTTTTATTCTTCAAAAAGGATGACATTAGGTAAAGTTAAAGAAAAGCTGTAAACCTAATTAAATAATGATTCATGATTAATGATTTATTGGTAAAATTATCATTCATCATGAGCAAGACAGGAAGAGAATGACCAAAAAAATCCTCTCATCTGAAAAAATACGACGAGTCATGACGCGTCTAGCCTCTCAAGTAATCGAAAAATCAGTCAATTTATCAGACATTGTATTATTAGGAATTCATACTAGAGGGGTTCCCTTGGCCCGTATGTTAGCGCAACAAATTGAATTATTAGAAGGAATAAAAGTACCTGTTGGAGCCATTGACGTTACTTTTTATCGAGATGATTTAGATCGCATTAAAACTCGTACCCCTGCTCAAACAAAAGTCCCCCTTGATATAACTGGAAAGACAGTTATTTTAGTAGATGATGTCATCTATAAAGGTAGAACCATTCGCGCTGCTTTAAATGCAGTCACCGAATATGGAAGACCAAAAATGATTCGTTTATTAGTATTGGTTGATAGGGGCCATCGAGAGTTACCCATTCATCCTGATTTTACAGGAAAAAAATTGCCGACTTCCTCTCAAGAAAAAGTTAAAGTCTATCTGCACGAAATCGATGGCCGAGATGCCGTAGAATTATTACATAACCCTACAGATAGATAGATAATGAGTGCAGAAATTATTTGCGTTGGTACCGAACTATTATTAGGTGACATTGTCAATACCAATGTTCAGTTTTTGGCCAAAGAACTGGCTAATTTAGGCATTCCCCATTATTATCAAACCGTTGTTGGAGATAATCCAACTCGTCTGCGAGAAGTGATTGAGATCGCCAGTAAAAGGGCTTCTATTCTTATTTTTACAGGAGGCTTAGGACCAACTCCCGACGATCTCACCACCGAAACCATTGCCCAGTGTTTCAATACTCCCCTCATAGAAAAAGTAGAAATTATTGAAGATATTGAAAATAAATTTCAGGCCAGAGGGAGGAAGATGAATGACAATAACCGTAAACAAGCATTAATTCCCAAAGGGGCAACCATTTTACCGAACCCCACAGGGACCGCCCCCGGCATCATCTGGGAACCAGTTACCAATTTAACCATGATGACTTTTCCTGGAGTTCCCTCAGAAATGAAGCGGATGTGGGCAGAAACGGCGGTTCCTCACCTAAAAAGCCAGGGTTGGGGCCAAGAAATCATTTTTAGTAGAATGTTGCGTTTTAGGGGCATTGGTGAGTCAGCTTTGGCTACCAAGGTTAACCATTTATTTGACTTGACTAACCCGACGGTTGCCCCCTATGCGTCTTTGGGAGAGGTGCGCTTACGGATATCTGCTAAAACCACATCTGAGGCTGAAGCAAACACCCTAATTGAACCAGTTGCCCAAGAAATCATCAAAATTGCGGGATTAGACTATTTTGGGGAAGACGACGATACCATTGCCCAAGTGGTAGGGGCGTTATTACGAGCAAAAAGCCAAACCGTCGCCGTTGCCGAATCTTGTACCGGAGGTGGTTTAGGGGCCATGTTAACCGATATTAGCGGCAGTTCGGACTATTTTTGGGGTGGCGTGATTGCCTATGATAATCGCATCAAAATGTCTTTATTAGATGTGAGTCAAGAAGCTTTAGAGGCCCATGGAGCAGTGAGTGATATGGTAGCGCAACAGATGGCCTTAGGGGTTAAAAAACGCTTAGGAAGCGATTGGGGAATAAGTATTACAGGGATTGCTGGACCTGGGGGCGGAACGGAAATAAAACCCGTGGGCTTAGTTTATATTGGGATTGCAAGTCCCGATGGTCAAGTAGAGGGGATTGAGTGTACCTTTGGCGATCGCAGTAGGGAGATTATTCGTTATTTAAGTAGTTGTACCGCTTTGGATCAATTAAGACGCAAGTTAACTAGGAAATAGATAAGAATTGTTAAGTAATGTTTGAGAAACTATAGCACTACGTATTATGGTCAGGACATTGACTGCCTATCCTAAAATAAAAATAGATGAACAAATAATCTAAAAGAATTATGTTAAACGCCAAATTAGCTCTTAGATATCGTGATAAACAACTGGCGGAAAAATATGCTAGATATCTTGCCAGGGTAGGATTTGTCTTAGTCAAGACAAGCCCTAGAGGAGTCTATTTTAGAGGATCTCCCAATTCATTTGAAAAAACTTTCCAGGCTAAAATTGAGGACCGTGAATTTGCTAATGAACCAGTGATGCCAGATTATATCGATCCAAGCATTGCCTCTGTTTATTTTCCGACTAAACCAACTTATTTTGTATGACAAACAATATTCGAGTTCGACTTGTTCCTAAAACTAAAGATAATCGTTCCATAACCGTAGATTATGATGAAATTAGCTCTCAATCAGCTAAGCTACTTAAACCAGATGCAGGCAAAGCTAGATCAGCCCTCAGACCAGCTTTGAGTCTGGGTATTTCAGCTAAAGTCACTGGTCATAATTCTTTGGAAGGAGATATTCCCAGAGAGAGATTTAAAGAGTTATTTGGAACGACACTCGAAGAAACAAGCCGAGAGAGTATAAGTGGTGCAGAATTTTCTTCAGCTACTCCTAAATCTTTTACAACTCCTCGTCAAGAATTAAAAGTACCAAAAGAATTACAAGATACTATTGCTTTTGCTTATGTTCCTACGCCTCCAGAATTTTTTTCGATGTCGACTATTCCTCCTAATGTTAGTGTTTATCATTTGAGACTTGAAGATGTATCTAGAATTTTAGAGGGTACTTTGTGCCATCGACGAGGATGGACAGGACGTAATATTAAAGTAGCGATGACAGATAGTGGCTTTGCTTCTCATCCTTATTTTAATAGTCAAGGTTATAGAATCGAAAGAGTTATAATCCCTGGAATTGAACATCCCTTAATTGATATATCAGGTCATGGTACAGGCGAAAGTGCCAATGTTTTAATTATGGCTCCTGATTGTCATTTTGTTGGCATCAAACACGACAATTACTCCGCATTGGCTATTGAAACTGCCTTAGAACAAAATCCTCGCATTATTACTAATTCTTGGGGATGGGATATAGATCGTCAGTCTAAAGAAGATTTAAAAAAAAATGACCCCAATTTATTCAATGAGATTGTCGATTTAGAGAACATTATCAGTGATGCAATCGATGATGGAGTGACAGTGATTTTCGCTGCTGGTAATGGACACAAAGCTTTTCCTGCTTGTATGCCTGAAGTCATTTCAGTTGGGGGCGTAACAGCTTTAGAAGATGGCAGTCTTGTTGCTTCTAGCTATGCCAGTTCTTTTCGTAGTCAAATGTATCCTAATTGTCAAGTTCCTGATATCTGCGGGATTGTCGGCGAATATTCCCAGACAGCACCCCTTCAAGGCCATATAATGCTTCCCGTTCCCAGTGGTAGTAGATACGAAGGGAAAAATATGCCTGATGAACATAAAAATAAAGGATGGGGGATTTTTTCAGGAACTTCTGCATCCGCTCCACAAGTAGCTGGACTAGTCGCTTTAATACTTCAAATTAATCCTGATATTTCCCCAAATCAAATCAAATCTCTACTATCTGATACTGCAAAAGATATCATTACAGGTACAACACGTTCAGGGGATAATGCTTCCCTTGGCTATGATTTAGCAACGGGAGCAGGATTAGTTAGAGCCTTTAAAGCCTGTCTTCAAGCAGAAGCTCTAAGTTCAGGCTGAATATTTTCGTGTCATTATTAGTTGGCGATCGCAGTCGGGAGATTATTCGTTATCTCAGCAGTTGTACGGCTTTGGATCAATTAAGACGGAAGTTAAGTCGCTAAGAGACTGTTTGTGGAGTAAGTCTTAAGATCAAATCTAGGATTATTTTTCTCGACCCCAATTTTTTAGGTTACGAACAGTTACAGCTAATTGACTTAATATGGGTACTTTGTCAAACCATTTAGAGCCACTAATATCACTAATTGACGATCTTTGATAACCTAAATTGGGGGTAGCAATTAAGGTAATAAGGTCAGGGTTTTGAGAGCGAAAGGTGGAGTAAGCTCCGTCAACGTGCATTGGACCCCCTTCAGGATGTCCAGCAGGACGAGATAATACTGTCTCTAAAAAGTCAATGAGTCTCTCAATGGTTTGTTTTTTGAAACAGAGAAAATGGGCCAGCATTAGTTGTTGATCATATCGATCAAAATAGTGCTGATGATTATTCTCCAAATTTACAGCATGTCCAAAATAGACAATATCCCAATCTAGGGATTGCAATTCATTAATTATTGCTTCTTGATTATGGACGAGAAAACTAGAAAATGATAAATCATCCTCCATAATTAGTAAATTATTGACATTTTGTTGTTTTGCTTTTTTTAATACCTCTAAGTGGCTCAGAAAACAGCCTCTAGCACCAATGCTTGGAAAGTCTTCTAGGGCAGTCGGCTTAATGGCAGGGAAAAAGTTGACTGTATGTTGTGAATCACATTCCCCTAATCTTTTCAACTGTTTTTGAATATCCCTGCGTCTATCTAATCTTTCGGGAAGATTAATAATGTAGGACTGATCAAAAAAGTTAAGGAAAGAAGATAAAGAGTTCATGGTGTTTATATACTCATCAAGCTTAAAGTCTGATGGAAAGAATCAAGCCCTTCAAGTCTATCAGACATTAGCCTAGAACGAGAAGACAAAAGGTGGCTATGAATGATTATAGAAGGGATGCGCTCACATCCCTATCAACTCCCTTAACTAAGCCTGACAACCTTCTTCTGGTGTGCCTTCATGAACCGTTTTAACCCATTTTAAACGTTTGGGACGTACAGACATCCTCGCAGTGACACAGGGCATAATAATTAACCAGTGCATCATATACACTGTTCCCCGTAAAGTTTCCCAGGCAAAGCGAAAGATGTCTAAAAACCCTAAGTTTTCTTCATTTTTGATACGACGTAGCCCGGTGAACATTCCCCAAAACGACAAAGACAACATTAACCCGGTTAAAGGCCCCAACAAAGGCAAACGATGACGAGTGATAATCATCATTAGATCAGGAATAGCTGCAGTTGGTAATAGATACTGCATCAAAATAAAGGAGATAAGATCAAATTTTTTCCCCAACCCCATCGGTTGATTAACAATAAATCGCCAATAGTCCAAATAGCGTTGATATCCTCCTTCAGCCCAACGGTTACGTTGATGCCATAATGCTGTAGCAGTAGTGACTCCTTCTTCTTGCACCGCAGGATGATTTAAAAAGCCAATTTTCCAATTATCCAAATGCAAGCGCATGGTTAAATCTAAATCATCGGTGATGGTTTGTTCGTTCCATCCTCCACAACTAATTAAAGCGGTACGCCTCACAAATTGACCGTTACCCCGTAGTTCTCCGATGCCTCCGATAGCAATTCGTTTTTGTTGGAAAAAGCTGTCTAAGGCCATTTCTGCTGCTTGTCCTTGGGTCCAGAAATTCAAGGGTTCATTGGCGATCTGTTTTCTTACTTGAACAGCACCTATTTCTGTTTGAGCAAATAGGGGAACCACCCGTTTTAACAAGTCTGGGGATACTTTAGCATCGGCATCAAATACGGCTATGATATCTCCTTGGGTTTTTGCAAAGACACCATTTAACGCACCAGACTTACCACCTTGAGAGCCCGCAGGACGATGAATGACGTTAAGTTGGGGATATTGTTGGCTTAAGCGATCTAAAATTTCAGGAGTTTGATCCGTACTATGGTCATCTACAATCCAAAGATCGTATTTTTCGCTGGGATAGTCTAAGTTACATAATTGGGTTACTAACCTGCTAATAACCGCTTCTTCGTTTTTCGCTGCTACTAATAAAGACACAGAAGGGGCTTGTTTTAAGTCTTCTTCTGATAAGGGTTCAGGAATGGGATCGGGTTGAGCGAAAATAAGACGAAAAGCTTGTAAGGTAAAAAGGGTGGTTAGGGCAATAACGATCCATGTTCCCCAGGCAACGAGATGGAGGGTAATGACAATACCCCAAATGGCCATCAAGAGGAAAGCTGCTTTTTTGCGTCTTCCAGATAGTCCTTGGAAAAAGTCGCTTCTAAATTCCTCCTCTTCGTCTTCTGGATCAGACCATTCGGATAAGAGGGAACTAATAGTATCTAAGGGTTCTTGGTCTTGGTTGTCTATCCAGTAGTTTTTTGCCATAATTCAAGGGTTAGTTTAATTTTGTTTTTTACTACTAAGAACAGGGGATGATGGTTTTTGATCCCCTGTATTTGTTTATCTTGTTTAGTCCATATTCTAACGAAAAATGTTCGTTATTCTAGTTAGGTTAACGGTTATTCATGTTAACTGAGTTAATAGTCTGGTTTTCTAGAGGTATGATCATTTTTAATGGTTGAGCCACACCAGCCCATTTTGCCCATAATTGACTAATTTGTTGATAAAGTCGCTCATAATCCTTTTTTTGAGTTATCATGAAACGCCAAGGGATAGGAATGTCGTTATAACCATTATAGGCCCCTGATAGGCTTGCTGTAATACCAAGAATTAGGGGATTATTAAATTGAGATGCTTGCAAAATACTTAGTTTAAAGTTGTTTGGTGTTCGATAAAAACAGTACAATGATAAGCGCAAATAGTGCTGATCTAGATTATTATTTTGTTTAAACTTTTTTTTAAGTTGAGTTAATGAAGTATGATTTTCTAAAAATGTTTGTATTTGTTCTAGAGGTGGAGAAAAATTGAAGATATTTTTTAATAAGTTATCTTGTCCTTTGAAAGTTAAGTCAATAATTCTCCTAAATAACATTGCTTCTTCAATTACTTGTGAATTTATATCCATATACCTTTCTATTTTTTCTAACTGTTCAGAAAATAAATATTCTGTTTCATGAAAAAAGAAAATGAGAGGTAAAATTCCTAAAATAAATTCTCCAGAACTAATTTGTTCATCTTCAGAGGCGATCGCTTGACAAGTTTCTGATGATATTGTTTCCTTGTTAATTAAATCTATGATAATTTTTTGATTAATTACTTGCCAATTTAATACTGTTTCTTTTTGGTTTATGATTTCCTGAGAAATTGTCGCTCCTAGTAACATTCCTCGACAACAATTTAAGAGAGATTGATTCATAGATTTTTTTAACCTAAAACAACAAAGTTGGCAATAAGTGCTTTTTTATTGCTAATGACTGTACGCACTTTACTACGAACCAATAAATCTCAATTTAATCAGATAGTAAGCACCTACACTAATTGTACCATATTGGTATATTCTGTAATAAATTCCTCATAAGTTAAACTATCATTTTCCGTTTGTGGGGTCCAAATGACTTCAAATTTAAGTAAATAATCAGAAGACATTGAACCTAATATACTTAAGGCTTCTTTTAGGCCATCTGGGGTTCTAATTTCTTGAAATAAGTGTTGATCATGGGCGGTTCCTACTAATAAAGTCACCACAATATACATCGCTGATTGATCATCAGAAGAAATAACCGTTTTTTGTGTGACATTTCCTTCAATATTTGATAATGTTTCTGCACTTAACTTACTTCTTTGCTCTAAGGATAAAAAATTAAATCTTGACTCTGCTTTATCAATATGAATTTTTTCTGAATCATAAATATGATGAGTCCAATATTCAGAATTTCTCAGCAGAATTAAAATGGATTCTTGTAATAATTCTTGTAATCCTTCTTCCGTACTGGTATCTACCCTTAAACTAAGTTCTGTTAACCCTGATTGAACATCTGTGGCTAATGCTAATAAAGCAATTTGCAACTTAGAAATGACAACAATATTATTATCTTTTCCTTGATAATGATTGGTAATGATCTCATCATTATTATTATTATGAACAGAAAAGGTAGATTTCAGCATACTAGAAATAATAGCAAAGATAATAATTCCTGAAATGCCAGCAAAGACAACTCCAAAGAATATCTTTCCTCCCCCATTATTGTAAGAAGTCCGAGAAATGGAATGATTACGAGAATTATTATCAGTAGGAGAATTATCACGGGAATAAGTAGGGGAATTATTATAAGAACGACTACTAGATCGTGATCGTGATGAACTGCTAGAATTGTTAGAAGAACTAGGAGTAGATGATGATTTTTTTTTAAATGATCCTCCTCCACTGCGCCCCCACTGCTTCTCGCTTGAGCTTCTGTTTGCAAGGTTAACCAGTTACTAAATGTGTTAGGTATTGGTGATAATTCAATGGTGTTTATGGTTACTATCGCCGCTATGGTTGTTAGCAATAATTTTGTTGCCTTTTGTAATATAATTAATCATTATATTTTTCTGTTATTTTAAGTATTCCCAAAAATTGTTGATAAGTTAAACCTTAGGGTGGACATTGCGCACCTTACTATTAAAACCTAAACAAACATATAGGATAAGTTAAAGAAATTAATATAATATTGTCTTGAAAAATTAATTGTTTTTTAATTTTTTAATTATTTTAGTTATTATATTCTTGAAATAGAGATAACTAATAAATAAAAGTTCGCTCAGTTTAGCGTCTTAAACAACTAAAATATATAAAAATGCCAGATTTGAAAAAAATAATCGATTTAATTAAACCTTTAAAAGAGTGGATATCTCAGACTTTTTTTGAAGGTAAAGAGTTACCCAATTTGCTAGACTTGGGTATTGATTATCTGTTTGGATTAATACTTTTATCGATGTTAATTTGGTTATTAATGTTTATCTTTAGTAAAATAAAGAGATTATGGATAGAAGATTTTTGGCCATTATTTTATAAACCTGAACAAAAAAGACGCAGATTAAAAAGACAAAGATTTGCTGGATATCTTGAGGATGAAATTAAAAAGTTAAATCGTCGTGAGGAATGGAAAGATTATCGCTTTACGGAATTAGAAGCAGAAATTGAAGCAGAAGGAAGAAGAAAAAAATCTAGTTTTATTTCTTTTATACAAACACCCAAAAGAGGATTACGTCGTGAGAAATCTCTTTCTAAAGCATTAAGATTTAGTACCGAAAGACTTATTTTAGTTGAAGGAGAACCAGGATCAGGTAAAAGTGTTGCCTTGCGTCATGTAACTCAAAAATTAGCAAAAAAAGCAAACACAAGCAACAATCTAAAAAGTGTTATCCCTCTTTATATTAATCTAAAAAAATTAGAAAGAGATTCACAGGAAATTGATAGAAATTTAATTGAATCATTCGTCATACAAGAATTAAATCGTATTAATGATCGGGATATTGAGGAATTTTTAGACAAGGAATTTTATCAAGGACTTAAAGAAGGAACTTGGTTATTTTTATTTGACTCTTTTGATGAGTTGCCAGAGGTATTAAGTTCCGTTGAAGCAGATGAAGTGACCAGAAATTATGCAGAAGCGATTGATGATTTTTTACATAGTTTAAATAATCAATGTCGGGGTATTATTGCGTCTCGTCAGTTTCGAGGACCGAAACATTTAGGATGGCCTCGTTTTCGGATTTTACCCTTAGAAAATCGTCGTTTAGAACTCATTCGTAAAGCGGAGCTTGAACCTCCTATTGAAAAAGAATTAATTAAACAATGGAGAAATGCGTCCCACGAAATTCAAGAAATGACAAAAAATCCCATGTTTTTAGGTATTCTCTGTGAAAATATGCGAGATGGTGGTGCTTTTCCTGAAAATGGTCATACTGTATTTGAAAGTTACTTAGATAAACGACTAACCCGTGATCAAGAACGTTTAAAAAAGCGTTTTAACCTCGAACCAAACGAAGTCAGGGCGATCGCTGAACAAGTTGCTTTTTGTATGACTTTAGATAAAAATTTAGGTTTGAGTCCAACTCGTGAGGCCATTGGTGAAGGAATGACTGATCCTGATGTTGGTTTTAGAGTTCCAGGTCATTTTGATAAACTTCTCAATGCGTTAGAATATCTAAAATTAGCCCGTTCTGAAGAAGAAACCATTGCGGGAGAGTCGCATAAATTTACCTTTTCTCATCGTCGTTTTCAAGAATATTTTGCGACTTGTATTGTTCTTCGGGATCTTGAACGTATTAGTCCGAAACAGTTATTAAAAGATGGTCGTTGGAGAGAAACAACAGTGGTTATTTTTCAGACTCAACCATCAGAAACGTTTATGCCTATTTTGACAGAAGCGAATAAAATGTTAACTGAGATGGTAGGAAATGTTTCAGGATTAATTGATGATCCCAGAGGATATGTTAATGATGAGTCACAAGAGAAAAAAACCTCATCTCCTCAACCGTTTTCTTGGCCTGATGGTGTGATTCATTTGTTAGGAATTTTACAAGATGGTTTTAGGAGTCGTCTAGAAGATTTAGGGGATGACATTAAATATCAAGCAGAATGTTTATTGTTATCTGCAACCGTTACAGGAACCCTTCAGGATCGAAAATGGGCTTTAGAAGTTGCTGGAATAACGTCTCAACCTATTTTATTATGGTTGCTTCGTGCTGCATTTGCAAGTGAGAGTCAATGGTTAAAAGAAGTTGCTTATCAACAGACTGCTAGACTCAAAAAAATTCCTGATGATATTGCTGCTGCTATTCGTAGAACATTGTTATATCTATTTTCTACTGGACGTTTATATAAGGAATATTTTACCACTGAAGCGCATTTATCTCGGTTAGATAATCCGAAACAGTATCTTAATAGTTTACGACTTTTGCGGTGGATTAAGCCGATTGATCTGGGGTTCAATCTTATCTTATTAATTTGGATATTCTTGGGGTTTAATTTATTCTATTTAAATATAGAATTGTATAATTTTGTCTATGATTATTTTCTGAATTTTGACCATAGATACACATATTTTGGTTATAGCTTTTTACGTTCAAAATCAATTATTTTAGCTATTTCTCAGACCATATTAGTCATTTTATCCTATACTTTAATACAAAACTTTTCTTTAATCGTATCGTTGCTATCTTTTTCTAGAGAGAAAAATAAAAAAATAATAAAATTGCAGAAGTCTGAATTTTCTAAACTGTTTACTTGGGAAATAATGTTAATAATTTATATTCGTTTATTGATTTTTCCATTTTTAGCACTTTGGGCGATTTTTGCCATTTTAGCAGCTAATACAGGAAAATTCACTTATCAACTTTGGTGGCCTTTCTTATTATTATTTCCTTTCTTGTATTTAATTTCTAATTACAAAAATTTAATTAAAATATTTAGGAAAAATATAGGGAATCCCAAAACGTATGTTTTAATTTCTTCATCAATTGTCTGTTTAATCGTTTATATCAAAATAGTACAATGGTTACTAGAAAATTCTGATACTATTTTAGGTAAATCAATAATCGCTATTGGTATGATTCTTGGAGTTTTTAGTGTTGGGTACTTCTCGATAGAAGTCTTTAAATTCTCGAAAAACTGGTTAAAAGATTGGAATAAATTGAGAAAATGGGTAAAGCAAAACAAATATCCAAATACGATAAAAATTCAAGAACTACTTAATTTAATAAGTTTATATCACACCCAAGGCTTTATTAAAGAACTAATAATTATAAGTCGTGAACGGGATCTTGTTGTGGCAAATAAAGATACAGAAAATCTTTTAACGGAACTAGCTAGAGTAATAGAAACTTCATTATTTTTACGAACACAAGAAGTAAATAGGGCGAAAAGAATCAATAAAATAATAAGACGGAAAAGACAAAAAATAGTAAGAAATATTGTTAAAAATCCTAGTAATATTATTAAACTGATAACCAGTACATTTGAAAGTTCAAAACATAGTCTAATAGAAAGAATGATAGAAACTTATTCGGGATCAGATTTTTTTACTGATTGGTTAAAACAATATACGCGAAAAGATAAAAAAAGATTAGTTGATTTAGGTAGTGAATTTTTAGATGAACTTTATATGCTAATTGAACAAATACAAGCGAGACAAAAAACATCAGAAAAATCAAATAATTAAAGTGTATAAGCGTAGCATAATACACCGAAAACCTTAACATTGGTGGATTACGACGGATGATTATATTCTTGTTACAAACTAAATTATAGTCGTCTAACCCACCCTACACTAATGCACGCTCATTGACTAAAAAAATAAGAATGTGAGCATCTTGCTCACTAGCAAGCAAGATGCGATGCTTGCACTTCTTCAAATCTAATACACTAAATTACTTTAAACAGTTCATTACGAATTTTTATTGAAAATATTAGACAACATGATCTACAATTAGCTATATCTTAAATAAGGTGATTAAATATTGAGCAATTCATTGAATATTATTATTATTGGAGGAGGTGCAGCAGGTTTTTTTGCGGGAATTATTTGTGCTGAAAATAATCCTCAAACCAATGTCATAATAGTGGAAGCAAGTAGTAAAGTTTTAGGGAAAGTTCGTATCTCTGGTGGGGGACGTTGTAATGTAACTCATAATTGTTTTGATCCCAAAGAATTAGTAACTTATTATCCTCGTGGTAGTCGGGAACTAAGAGGTGCATTTACTCGCTTTCAACCGCAAGATATAATCAACTGGTTTGAGAAAAAAGGAGTCGCTTTAAAAACAGAATTAGATGGCCGTGTTTTTCCTGTAACTGACAATTCAGAAACCATTGTTAATTGTTTAATTAAAGCAGCAGAAAAAGCTAAAATTAAGATAAAAATTAAATCAGAAGTTATTGCTTTAAAATCAGAAAATAATAAGTTTAAAGCCGTATTTAAAAACGGAGAAACATTAACAGGAGACAGGGTATTAATTGCAACAGGAAGCAGTCGAAAAGGATATCAATTAGCCCAATCTTTAGGACATGAAATTATTACCCCTCTGCCTTCTTTATTCACTTTTAATATCAAAGATTCACGGTTTCAAGGTTTAGAGGGAATTGCCCTTGAGCCAGTGGGATTAAAATTGTTAGGAAAGAGCAAAAAGCAAATAATACAACAATCAGGATCTTTATTAATTACCCATTGGGGAATTAGCGGTTTTGGGGTTCTCAAATTATCAGCATTTGGAGCGAAAGTATTAGCAGAAAATAATTATAAAATGTCACTATTAATTAATTGGCTTTCCCCTAATAACCCTCAACAAGTTCAGGAAAAGTTACTACAAATTAAAGCAAAAAACAATCAATCTAGACAACAAATATCTTCTTTTTGTCCTCTTCCTTTACCAAAAAGACTTTGGCAAAGAATTCTAGAGTATCTATCTATTGATACTCAAAAGAAATGGTCTGAACTTTCCAAAAATGAAATAATCAAACTCGCTAAAGAATTAGCGCAAGGAGAGTATAAAATTCTAGGTAAAGGTG
>JASJEA010000294.1 GCA_030064935.1 Crocosphaera sp.
GTTTAAAATCAGAGGTACTCAAAAGTTCTTCTTGAACTCCTGGGTCATTTATATCACCAGTTGCACTTGTATCTGCATCTACAGCACTAACATCTGGCAATGCATCATCTCTAGTTGCATAAATAACACCACTATTTGGCAGCAAATACTCACCTGTACCTATTTCTGCACCTGACTCTCGAAGTTGACTCAAGTCTATCTCAGTGACTCGAATTTCTAGAGGTTGACGTTGCTCTAAAGGCAAGTTGTAGCTTACAGGGGTAGCTACAGGAAAGCTTGTTGTATTGTTTGGCTGCAGGTTTTCTAATTCTGCTATTTCCAGCCATTCTTGTAAATTGGCTGCATTAGTGCTAAGACGATTTAGTGATTTCACTTCCCTTGCATCTAAGAAAGATGCTTCTCTGATTGCTCCATGGGGAATTGCTGTTGAGAAAGAAGTTGGAGCGTCTAATATATTTAAAGCACATTGGGCTGCGTGTATTGCCGAGTAATCTTGTAGTAGTCGATCGCCTGCTGATTTACCTAACGCTGTTCTCAGGGGCTGATTTACATAGCGTCCATTTGGGTATTTTAATTCTGCCTGAACTGTTAGTCTCTCATCAGACACTGCTACATAATTATAAACGATGCCATTATTTGAACGGCCGTCTGCGCCATCATTCCATGGTAGTGTATCCTCATTAAGGGCAGTTGTTGCATTTGTAGGGTCGTAATAGCTACTAACACAAGCTATTGGTGTTTGAGCTGTATTAGGACCAGGAGTTGAACCTCCACTTGTATAGTGATATACTGCTGTTGCCCGCATCTGGAGGTAAGGAATTTGTTCGGGATTTGTTGCATCTAATATGACATCATCACGAATACCATCCTTATTTGAGTCTTCAGTAGCTATAGGTTCCAATGCCATTGGCAAAGCATCAGACCAGACATTTTCCTTCTGCCAATTATCAGGATCTGGATCGTTAGCCAAATAAATTCCCGCACCAGTAACGACTCGCAACCCCCCAGAATTATCAAAAGCTTCTGGAACTTTAGCCGCTTCTTTTTCCCAAAATAGACCGCGATCAGTTGCACCTAAGTCTGGCAAAGAGTCTATTTGAGTTTCGCGAGTTCTAGCATTAGTGGAAGCAGTGGTTTCTGGATTTGCTGCATTAGGATCGTTCCAGAATATTCCATTACCGAAATCTTCTGTTGTTTTGTTACCATCCAAATCTAGAGCAGCTAAACCATAACCAACATAAATGCGATCGCCAATTAATTTTTCTTCTTCCTCATTATTAGCTAAAGTAGGGTCGCTAGTCGGTAAAAATGCTACACCAGTGCCTTCCTTAATTGTTAAACCATTATCACCAATATCTATCCATTCATCAGGAGGGTTATAACCACTCATTGTTTTGCTGTCATTTGTTGTTCCTTCTGCAAAAGGTACTCTTCTAGTTATAGATCTATAGTAGCTTTCTAGTACATCTGCCAGCAGTTCTCTATTATCTTCTCCTACATCTGCTCTTTCCTTATACTGTTCTTGTACTGCATCAGGCAAAGTACCACAATTAGCACAATCTACACCAGGAGCTGTTGTTACTGTTGCTAAAGCAGCATCTACCATGTCACCTATTCTTTCGTTGTAACCATTGACATCATATCCTACTAAATTTCCCCCAGCTAAAGTTGTAGTTCTATTATCTCCATCAATTTCATCTGCACTTGGCGTTGCCCCTTTTTTGTATTTGTGGACAAATACCTCTTTTCTTCCTCCTTCTTTTGCTGACGAGTCAAGTATATCACCATCAGCTACATTACCTCCTACAATAATCTTGGCATTTTCTGCTTCATAAAAACAGGATTCCGGATCGCTAACTTGATAAAAAGTTATCGGACCATTAAAACCAGCTCTTGCCATTAGATTTCCATTTGTGAATACCCTACCATTAAGTCTAAAGTTAGAAACAAAACCCACCTCCAAGTCTTCTTCAAACCATACAGCATTGTTATTTAATGGGATGCGAAGGCGATCTTGTTGATATTCTAGAGCTGAGACACCAGCTTTTCCTATTTCATAGTCAGTAGTATTGAGTGTTGCCAACTGTTCTTGTGTAATTGGTACATTAGCTGTATATACAAAGAAGCTTTTTGTCAGGTTTGTACTACTTTTATACCAATCTGAATCTCCCACAATACCAGAACTTGTGCCAAAAGCATTTTTACATTTCTCTGCAATTGTTTCCACAGAAGGCATTGGTGGAGTTCTTGCTTCTAGAGCGTTTCTCGTACGGTCAAATTCTCCTGCATCGTTGCGACTAGGACTACGAAATAAAATACTATATAAAGTGTAGGTATCGTATTTACCGTTATTATCTGTATCTACAGGAAACATCCAAGCGGTTTTCGTTTCCTCATTATCTTCTAGTCTAAAGTCATCTGGATCGTTTGCACTATCATTTACTTGAATACTATTATCATCAATAAAGTCAAATGCTATTTTGATAGCTGTTTCGTCTCCAAATTTGTATCTTCCATTAGCATTTTCACCTATTACTTGGTATAAAGAATAATCTGTGGGAGTAGAACGCGGTAAGGCACTGTCATTAAACATCTGCTCTATTTTGGCTTTAGCCCTATCTAAGGCTGGTGTTGCTGCTGCCAGAGTTGCTTGATCTACCCTAACATTCCTTGCAATTTCTGCTCTGTCAAAAGAACGAAGCAGGATAGCGATACTAAGTAAAACTACTACTAACATCACCATTGTTACAGTAGGTAAAACAAATCCAGAGTTGGCAAACCTAGTACGATGGGTAATAATTTTCTTCAAAATTACAGGTAAACTAACTGCTTGCCTAGTAACAAGCTTAAGCAGTAGTCCTATTTGTTTAACTAAATATTGGATGCTCCTGGTTAACTTGTATTTGGACATAATACTTTCCCAAGGTTTATTATTAATGGATAATTTAAAATAGACTTTTAGTTTTTCTGTGTGCAGTACCTATGATTTCCGCACCTATCAGCATCTATAATTTCTATGCTAGCATCACCGACTGGTCATACCTACTACCTAGCTCAGATGTCTATTAAATTATTATTGATTCAACTGATACTCAATGCTATTTTTATATACAGAAATAAAAAATATCAAATCAATCAATTAGGTTAAAGTCAAATAGCTAAGAATTTAGTATTGCTGAGTAGTAATGATTTTTATATCAGGTATCAACGAAAAAAATATATTTTCCGATTTTATCCTGAGTTACTGATCATTACATTTCAGCAACGCCAGGAATTTAGATGACAAATAGTCTATTCTATAGTATTCCCAATTTATGAAAAAAATCGATCTAGTCACCTAAACTTCTGAAACTAAAGTCGATGAGTATCGACAGACCAATTATCTTAGGACTTCATATAAGTCCGTTTTACTCTCTATTACCCAACGCCACACCTGCCAGTAAAATAGAAGCTCGACATCATAATTAAATTTTTTGGGATTGGCCTTAATTAATTTTTGGACATGGATAACTCCATCAGGGTTAAGGTCAGAATTTTCTGGATTTACCATACCAATCACCTGATTGACAAATTTGCTACGGTGAAAAAATTGATGATGAAGTGGTACTTTTAACAGTCGCAGTAAACCTCGCCCTACTTTAATTTTTGCTATAGAAGTTTGAAGTTTGTAGGAGGTATTGAAAAAATCATGCCAAGGAGAGAAGGGCTGAGGACGTATTAATTTACCCCCAGAAACAAATGGTATAGTTAACATTTCGGGAAAGTGCTGCTGAAATATCTGCTTATATAGTCGAAACTCACTCTTGACTTCAAATGGTAAAGCAGCAATGATCGCCGAAAAGTCTTTTGTTAGCGCGGGGGTAAAGGTTGGGACAATACTACCATATACTTGCAAAGGATTAAGTGCTATACGGTTACGAATACGGTTACGTTCAGTAAATTCAGCCACTCCAAAATCATCATCACTATATTGAGACTTTTCTACCTCTAACTTCTCTAAAAATTCCTCCTGGATCTGCTTTGCCAAGGATGGGGCAAAAATTCTATGAATTGCTTTCCATTGAGGAGAATTAGATGGTAATGCCATAGTAGTCAAGTATTCAGAAAAACCTCCTTTTGGTTGTTTTCCCTCAATTACACGCATTGCTCCTGGATAACATCCCTCCCACACAGCACCCATAGTAGGTTCTAAATGCTGCAATACTTGAGAAATAAACAAATACAAGCTTGGTGCCGCTACCTCATTCATCACCAAATAATCCAAATAACCCTGAGACGAGAAAAAATCTGGGTTCGACGAGATTTTTTGTATCGGTTTCCCTACCTTTTTTGCTACCCACTCCGCATAAATACCATCTGCCCCGAAAAACTCATCCTCATGGCAAAGATTAACCACGCGAGGATGAATACCTAATTTATCCAGCAAAACCAATAACAACCGAGAATCAAATCCTCCACTCAATAATATTGTGCCCGGTTGATGATAGTGCAGATAAGCTTTTATATTGTCTTTGAGTAACTCAACTATCTCCCCCGTATCTACATCTGCTAAAGTTTTTTCTGGTTGGGGTTCTGGCCAATGCCAATAATTTTTTTCTTCCAGGCGATCGCTACTGGGGTCATAAATCACAATAGCACCAGGAGCCACACGCTTAACTTGCTTCAGAGCCGTCTCATTACCCAAAGTATGCCCAAAAGCCACAAAAGCACCCCAAGCAGCAGGGTTCATTTCTACTTCTATCAACTTGCTGGCAGCGATCGCCTTCATCTCACTAGCCACCAATAACTTCCTAGAAACACGGGCCATATACAAAGGCTGCATCCCCAGAATATCAGTGACAATAACTAATTTAGCTGCTGTCTGGTCCCAATACAAAGCAGCAAAAGCCCCATCAAATTTTGTCAAAGCTTCAGCAGCATTTTGATAATCTAACTCTACTATTTGATTTAATTTTTGTTCTAAATTCCCATTAATAACAATAGGTATTCCAACAATAATTAAGATATTCTGAGTAGAACCAGTACGGTAGAGACAAATATTACCAGTCGTACCCATATAATTAGTAATTTTCGCCAGAAAACCACCTGTAACTTTGAAGATTTCTGACTTATTTAACTGCGCTCTTATTTGAGCCTCAGCCATTTTTTTGATTGTTTGTTCCTGACAATTTTCTCCAAAAATTCCTGCTAGTTTCATTCCTCAAAATTCCACTAAACTACGAGTATAAAGGAGTTTACCATGAGGAGTTCTGGGTATTTCCTCCACCTGATGCCATTTTATCTCACATTTGTCACCCATAGCTTCTTTAATTTTCTCAGAAATTTCTGCCATTTCGATTTCTATAGGTTGAGCGAGAGGTACATAATAAATATCTATTTTTTCAAAGTCT
>JASJEA010000102.1 GCA_030064935.1 Crocosphaera sp.
CCATGACGGGTGATAGTTCCTCCATATTTACGCCTTTTTCCTCCTTTGCTTGGAAGCATTAAGTGAAGTTGACGACGACTAATTGGAGGACGCTTAATGAGCATAAATTGACAAGGGGTAATAGCTACGATTCCTTGCCAAGTATGCCCATGATTATTACCGAGGCTTCTGCCTCGGAAGGCAGGGGGCAGGGGGCAGGAGGCAGGAGGGTTTTTCTTCATCCCTTCCCCCTCTGGGTACAAGCCCCGTCTTTTAAGACGGAAGGGGTTTGGTGGGAGTGCAAGCCCCCTCCAAACAATAAACCTCCTGCCTTCTGCCTTTCAACTCCTGCCTCCTTCTGACAAACAATCTTAGTGTCTTTTTTGTAAGATATCGTCTTAACGATGGGTTTTAAATTAGATATTCATTGCTGTCCAAATAGTCCAGCTATCCATTAATAATAAAAAGAGAGTACAAACTAATAAAATTAAATACATCCAAGGTTGAGAAAGAGGACGAATATCAGTGGTATCAATTCCTGTTTTTTCTGTAACAGTGTTAACTAAATAAGAAAATCCAGCAATTCTCATCGGTAATAAATAAGCCTGATCAGAATTTTTACTAATAAAATAATAAACAAGTCCACCTTGGCCAGTGGTGCGTAGTTTTAAATCTTGAATATCTGACCAATTCAGTGACCATCCTTGACGGAAAAACGAAGGAAACCAAACAGGATAAACAACTTTTATCTGATCATCATTAATAATAACTCGTTCACTCAATGCCCCAACTAAAATCAATAATCCAATAATAATTCCTATCCATAACAGAATGGGAGGTATCGGTGCTTTTGTCACCTCTGCCAAAAACGGTAAAGGAACTGTTAATGCAATATATAAACTCACTAAAGTGATGGAAATTAAAGGAGAAATACGAAAAATAGAACGTTTTGGATTCATGGTGTTTCAATTCTTAAAACATGAAATTAACTAGGAGTTCAAAAAGTTGAACTCCTAATGTGCATCTTATTGTAAATTTAAAAACTTATCTAAGGCTGCAACCATTTGAGGAGGCCAACGACGTATATTTTTGACCCAGTTGAGGTCTTGATAACGATTATCCATCCCAACTGTAGCTACCCAATGACTTTCCGCTTCTCCTTGTTGTCCTAGGTTCCATAAAACAGCAGTTAACGCTGCCCTCATATCAGGAAACATAGGGTACTTGCGGACTAGATTGCGCATTTCAGTCACCGCTTTTGTGGTTTCTCCTATTTGATAATAAACCAGTGCGGCGTTGGCACGGGCAAAGGCAAAATTAGGGGCAATTTCTGCTGCCTTTTGATAATCCGTTAACGCCTTTTGCCAGTCCCCTTGTCCACCTTCAGCGTTACCACGGTTGTTATAAGCCATAGGATCATCTGGGTTCAATTCCAAAACACGATTGTAATCAGCGATCGCCTCTTGATAGTGTCCTTGAGCTTCTAGGGCTGTTCCTCGGTTAAGATAGGGATCAGGTGCATCTGGAGCTAATTCAATGGAGTGATCAAAATCGGCAATAGCCAACTCCAACTTATTCTGACTAACTCTAGCATTACCACGATTACTCCAAACCGCAGGATTCTGGGGAAACATCTCAACTAATTGAGTCCAATGGGTTTCAGCTTGAGCAAAATCACCTTTTTCTGTCGCTTCTATGGCTTGTTGAGCAATAGAATCTCCTTGTTGTAGCTGTTGTTCTGTGATGCTATCAACATTCTCAGCCAGTCCAACAGAAGGGATAGTTGTCCAAGCGGACAAAATAATTAGTAAACTTAAAATCCAGCGAATCATTACAGCTTTTATTTCTAGTATTTTTTACTTATTTTAACCATCTTTTCAAGTCTCTATCTGCCAAAAATGGTAAAAAAGTTAAAAAACCCAGTCAAAGCACCAATAGGACTAAACACTGTAATCAGGGTATCAGAAGCCGTGGTTAAGACGTTGCGATTAACAATGATCACGTCCTTATTGCGAAGGGTGGGATTATCCTTATCTGTAATGCCTTGAGCAAAATCAACGTCAATTTCTCGTTTAGTAACCGTTCCATTGGGGTTTAAGCGCACTAATTCTATGGTAGCCCTATCCGCACGTCTTTGATCAAAGCCCCCTGCAGCTAAAATTCCTTGGTTCAAAGGTGTATTGGGGGGAAGTTCCAGGGTGGATGGGGAGCGAACCTCTCCCACAACGCTAACCCTAATAGTTGCTGGGGAAAAGCTGGCATCAGCTAGAGGTTCAGATTCCTCTGAGGGCAAATTTTCAGCCGTAGGAATGATAATAGTATCCCCTTCTTGTAAGATAATATCTTCTTCAATATCACCGATTTCTAATAAATTCCAGAGATCAACTGGGATGGTTTGTTGACTTCCGTCTCGATTGTAACGACGAATTTCCACTTGACGAACATCGGCTAAAGGTCTGATGCCACCGGCCAATTGAATAGCAAAGGTTAAGCGGGGGGGTTGTCTACGGGTGATACCTTGGGTCCCATTGATGCCGGTACTTTCTGGAATAACACGATAGGAACCAGGACGAAAGACTTCCCCGACAATAGCGACATTAATTTCTTGGTTGGCTACAATGCCAAAATTTGCATCTGATAAAAGTCTGGTTTCGGCAATGTTAATGGTTTCTAGGGTGGGAATAATGACTCGATCCCCATCCCGTAGGGTAATATCTTGTTGAAGCTCACCTTCTTTGAGCAAATCCCACAAATTGAGGTTTAATAGCAACGCTTCCCCTTTAAATTCGCGTTTAATTTGCACGTTTTCTAGATCTGCTACCGTTGTTAGCCCACCAGCTTGTTGAATCAGTTGGGTAATGGTGGGAAATGTTTGTCCCCCTTCCACTGGAAGCAGATAGGAACCCGGACTATTAATTTCTCCAGCGATCGCCAATTTTAGGGGACGAGGGGCGGTTAAACTAACTGTAACGATCGGCCTTTTAACGTATTGACTGTACTCTTGGCTTAAAAATTGTGTTAACTGGGTTATTGTTAATCCTTGAACTTGAATATTGCCCACAATAGGCAAAGATATGGTTCCATCGACGAGAATTTGATACTCTCCAGTAAATTCTTCCACTGGAAAAACATTCACCCGAATGCGATCGCCTGCTCCTAGAGTATATTCTGTTTCTGTGGATAATTGATTGCCTTGATAGCCTCGATTGGGATAGGGTTCTAAAGGGGGTATAGATTCTATTTGTGCCACTGCCCGAAAACACCATAGAGATGACACCATGATCCAATTAAGGGTTATTAAGCCAGAAGATACTCCTCGAAACCAATGCATTTTTTTCACCATATTCTCCCCTATCATTAATGGCTGATTCAATAAATAGTACAATCAACCCATGGCTAGGAATACGGTCTATATACTAACTCATTATTGATTATTGGGCATTGAAGGATTATTTTATGACTTGGACTCGACATCATGTTTTAGGGTTAGCAGACTGGACCACAGAAGAGTATGATACCCTTTTAAAAACTGCTTCTAGTTTCCGTGAAGTGTTATCTAGTCGGACGAAGAAGGTTCCTGCACTTCAAGGGGTAGTGGTTACTAATATGTTTTTTGAACCGTCTACCCGTACCCGTAGCAGTTTTGAATTAGCGGCCAAACGACTGTCAGCAGATATCTTAAATTTTGCCCCTGGCACCTCTTCTTTGAGTAAAGGAGAAACTATTTTAGATACAGCCAAGACTTATTTGGCCATGGGAACGAATATTATGGTCATTCGCCATAAACAAGCGGGGGTTCCTCAGGCGATCGCTGCTGAAATGGATCGTTTACAGACAGGGGTAAGTATTCTCAATGGGGGAGATGGGCAACATGAACATCCTTCTCAAGGGTTACTCGATTTATTTACTCTGTGTTGTTTGTTGGATTCTGATAACCCCCAAATAAAATTATTGAAGGGCAAAAAAATTGTCATTGTTGGGGACATTGTGCATTCACGGGTTGCCCGTTCTAATATTTGGAGTTTGATGGCCGCAGGGGCTGATGTTCATTTAGTTGGACCGCCGACTTTGTTACCTGAATGGTTTAAAAGTATGAAAAACGAGTCTAATTCTGGCCAATTATTTTTAGACTGGCACCTTAAACCTGCTTTAGAAAATGCTGATTTCATAATGACTTTGCGGCTACAAAAGGAAAGAATGACTGATTATTTATTACCTAGTTTACGAGAGTATCATCAGCAGTATGGTATCACTCATACTCGCTTAAAACTATGTAATTCAAATGTTAAAATACTCCATCCTGGTCCAGTGAATCGTGGTGTAGAAATTAGTTCTGAGTTGATGGACGATCCTAATTTTAGTTTAATTCAACAACAAGTAACCAGTGGTATTGCTGTTCGTATGGCTTTATTATTTTTAATGGGAACATCTTCGTAATTTAGAATGCGCGAATTTAGAATTAATTTTTAATACAGTTTATGCTAGATGAACCTAGATTAACTCCAGCAGAAGACTAAATCATTCTCTTTCAACCTTTAATAATACAATTAGCATCAATTTTGCTTTGTATCATCCCTGCTTCATAAAACCCAAATTTTCGGTAAATCTCGGTCTTAGTGATCCGAAAAACAGCATCAGAAAATATCAATATAGTCCGCCCCACAAAATTATCTATTTGTCAAAGTTAATTTATAAAACTTAAAAAATAGTTGTTAAATCGTTACAATCTTCTGAACCAATTTAGAGAAAAATCAGAACAAGGAGGAATTCCTTTTAACTAAGTGTAGAGACTTTTCAGCAAAAAACAAACCTAAAAATCCTTCAAATCCGTTTATCCTATAAGATAAGACAAAAATAGTTTAACAATAGTGGCATGATTATTAATCAAAAACAAGTTATGACGATGGCTGTGGTGGGAGATGTTCACAATCAATGGGAAGAAATTGATAATTATATTTTAGAACAGTTAAAGATTGATCTCGTCTTATTTGTGGGAGATTTTGGCAATGAATCAGTCCCTATAGTCGGCACTATTACTCAATTATCCCTTCCTAAAGCGGTCATTATGGGTAATCATGACGCTTGGTACACTGCTTCTGCTTGGGGTCGTAAAAAATGCCCTTATGATCGCAACAGAGAAGATTGGTTACAAGATCAGTTAGCATTATTGGCTGAGCTTCATGTGGGTTATGGTAAGTTAGATTTTCCTCAATTTAATTTATCGGTTGTGGGGAGTCGTCCCTATAGTTGGGGAGGTCCAGAGTGGAAAAATAAGGAATTCTTACGCGATCGCTATCAAGTCACTAATTTTACTGAATCAACGGCAAAAATTGTCTCTGCTGTCCAAAAAACTAGCCAGAAAAATATTATCTTTTTGGGACATAATGGACCGGCTGGTTTAGGAGAAAACCCTGAAGCCATTTGTGGGAAAGATTGGCAACCCTTGGGAGGAGATCACGGTGATCCTGATTTTGCTAATGCTATTGAAAAAACCTATGATTTGGGTAAACAAGTTCCTTTAGTTGCCTTTGGTCATATGCACCATCGTTTGCGTCATACTCGTTCTCGATTACGTACAAGGGTGGTGAAAAATGGACAAGGAACGGTTTATTTGAATGCGGCGAGTGTTCCTCGTATTATTGAAGAAAAGGGAGAAACATTACGTAATTTTTCTTTGGTTTCTTTTGAAAATGATCAAGTGACTCATATTCGTTTAGTTTGGGTGAATAATGACGGGGTCATTGTTTCTCAAGAAAGTCTCTATCAGCAACCAATTCTCTCACCAATCATTTAACAGTCTATGAGGTTCATTTCTCCGTTTTCTTCTTCTTCTGGTCCGTTACTGATTTATTTTCCTGGTATGGATGGGACAGGAGAGTTATTTTATAAACAAGGACAATTCTTAAGTCAATACTTTCAGATTCGCTGTTTATCTCTGTCATCTTATGATAAAAGTAATTGGTCAACTTTAGTTTATAAAGCCGTTAATTTAATTAAACAAGAATTAGATTTGTGTTCTCATTCTTCGGTTTATTTATGTGGGGAATCTTTTGGTGGTTGTTTAGGGCTTAAAGTTGCTTGTCAAGTTCCTGATTTAGTCGAAAAAATGATTTTGGTTAATCCTGCTTCCTCTTTTAATAAACGTCCTTTTTTAAAGTTGGGAGTAGAGTTAAATCAATGGCTTCCTAACTTTGTTTATCAGGGTTCAACGGTTATCCTTTTATGGTTTTTAGGCTCCTTGAATCGGATGAAAAAAAGGGATAGCGAGGCTTTATTAAAAGCCATGCAATCTTTACCACAAGAAATGGTGAGTTGGCGACTTTCTTTATTAAGGGATTTTACTATTCATCCCAAAACATTAAAAGAGTTAAACCTTCCTGTGTTGATTTTAGCAAGTCAGCAGGATCAGGTATTACCTTCTGTAGAAGAGGGAAAAGAATTACTTAAGTATTTTCCTAATGCAAGACTGAAAATACTACCTAAAAGTGGCCATGCTTGTTTATTAGAAGAAGAGATTGATATCTTAGAAATTTTAAAACAGCATGGTTTTATTTATGAATTGAAGGAGAGTGAAACAAAGTTTTCTGCTAAGTAAAGTTATCAAAAATACTTGAGTTTGTTTACCGAAAAAAAGGATGACAAGCCTCCTCTTTCAAGAGAATGAAAAGCAGTCGAGGGATGGCCAGGTTTCTTTGCCATATCCAATGAACCAAGAGAAGAAAAATTCTGCTTGTTTCAACCCTTGAACTTGAGGAATCTGTAATCCTAAATTTTAAATTCTAAATCCTAAATTATAAATTATGATTGACCTTAATTTTCAACAAATAGTTTACACGTCTTGTGAGTCTAAAAGTTGATTTAAGACACTCGAAATAATTGATAAAATAATCGAACCAAACAAAGCATCCCAAAAGGTTGCAATGCTAAAACCAGGAGTAAAATAGGAAACTAAAGAAAATGAAATGGCATTGACCACAAATAAGAATAAGCCCAGAGTAAGAACCGTTAATGGTAGGGTAAGGATTAACAATATAGGCTTAACAATAGCATTAATTAATCCCATTACTAAAGCAGCGATCGCCGCAACAGCAAGGCCCTTAATAACAATCCCTGGAATCAAATAAGCGGTGATGACTAAAGACAATGCTGTAATAATCCAAGTTAGTAAAAATTGTGACATAAGTGTTTAATTTATTGACTCGATTATTATTTTTGTTAAACACTAACATAGCTCTCTAGGCTGCTGCAAGGAAGATAGCACAATTAAGTCAATCAGAATGTAGAATGCCCGAATGCGCGAATTACCAACTCCTCAAGTTGGAGGCTTGAAACAGGGAAAATTCTTCTTTTCGTCCCCTTGAAAGAGGAGGCTTGTCACCCTTTTTTTCGGTCATCATAAGCAGAAAAATCAGTATTCTAGAGTAATCTACTCAAGATAACTTAATTTTAACTCTCCTGATCGATAAAAATCGTGCAATATATCAATTTTCAGACTTTTGCTCTTCTTCCTCCTCTTGCTCTTCATCTTCATCTAAAAAACTCAAACACTCTTCTCCATAGAGAGAGGTTAACCTCATCAAAAAATAGTTTTGCTCTTCTCCCTGTAGGTTTTCGATGTCTCCATAACATTCTCGAAGTTCAGCAGTCTTCATAAACAAATTCTCCTTGCGGGCGATATCTTCAATCTTAGTATTACTTTTATTTCGACTAGAAATACTTCATATTGGTTCAGGAAAAGTTCATAAAATTTAAAAATTCGGGAAGCTGCTATAGTTCGGCTAACCCTAGGTTGGATTTTTGAGGATAGGGCGACTACTGTTATTGTAATAAACTTAAATGACGTTCTATTTTTATCAACTTATTTCTACTTTTATTGATTTATATATAACCAAAACTGAAAAAATATTTTTTAAATTGGGGACTGACATCCTTATGAAATCTGGATTAATATAGTTACTAATAAAGCCGGGGCAGACACCTTAAAAACAGTCAAATGCAACAATTACCACGAGTTCTGACTGGTTAACCATAAGGACTAGCCCCGGCAAACATCAACTACTTAAATAATAACACCAATGTCTAATAATTGCGCTTGTAACCCTAGGTGTTTTCTCGCTCATCTTGCTTTAACCCCTGTAAGGTAATTGCGGGCTCCCATGGCCACTCATACCAAATCTGCTTTAGAAAGTAGATAATCATATTAAGAAGCCAGGGGGGTTAATTTTGAATTATGCCATTTCTGGATTGGCGGATGAAAGAAAAGAATGAGAAAAATGTTGAGTACAATTGAGAAAAAATCAAGGACTCACTTTTTACGAGAAACTGTGGGGACTTTCTTGGTAACATTGAACCCTTCCTCTGATTGTTCTAAGACTAATAAAGGAGTCGGTTTTGCCTTTTGATCCCAACTAATAAGAACCACCTGTCCTTGAATTGCTGGTTGCCAAGTTTGATCGGTGTTCATTGGTGCTAAAAAGGTTTCAATACATTCAAGAATTTGACTAACCGTAGAGCTACTGGTTTGAGTAGGGAGCTTCACCAAATTAATAGAAATGCGAAACAAAACCCCTTTATTCCATTTTCCTTCTTGGGTTTCTACCTCATAAGTAACATCAAAACTTTCATCAATATTCCGTCCTCCAGCCACAACCCCCGCTTGAACTTTATCGGTACTTGGACGCAGAGCAGAGCCAATTAATTGCGTCACTTTCATCTTAATTTGATTGACAACAACATAATGAAAAACCTCTTCATCCATGCGCATTCGCAAATAATCTAAGTTAAACTCCCTCGCATGGACAAGATCCGGATTGGATTCCATTTTTCTGATAGTCACCAAGGCAAGTTTTAACTTTTTCTTAAGATCCTTGCTTTTAAACTTTTCAAAATTTAAAGCTTTGGTAAGTTTATGCAGTTGCCATTGACCATAAGCAACTAAAGTCGCTAGGATGACAAACAGGACAATGGTGCTAACCATCCAAACTTGTCCAGTCAGGCCATTAGACTCAGCAGACGCATTGACAGGGGTATTTGAGGGAGTGTTTGTGGTCTGTGCAAAAACTGGCTGACTAGAAAACCATGAATAGGACATATAGACGATCACAAATTTTGTCTTGATACAATCTAATGATTCCCAAAAATAGGGATCAATGATTACAGGGAAAAGAAAATTTATGAAAAAATTCTGTCTCTATTGTTGTTTAGTTATCTGTTTGAGTTTTTGGGGATGTGAATCCACCTCTAACTCTAATCCATCTCAACCTGCTACCCAACCTACAACTTCTCAAGAAACCATGACCAATAAGAGCGAACCTCCCACCACCATTATCGAAGCTGTTTTAAAGAACATAACCGAAGCAACGGGAATGTCATCCGATAGTCTACAAGTTCAACAAACAGAAGCCAATACCTGGTCCGATGGTTGCTTAGGATTGGCCAAACCCGATGAATTTTGTACTCAAGCTTTAGTGGAAGGATGGAGAATTACCGTTAGTGATGGGCAAAGCACTTGGGTTTATCGAACCGATGCCACGGGCAAAAATATTCGTCAAGAATCTTAGATTGATCAAATTGGTATCTTTTTTAATCTCAACTTCTGAAAATGTTAGCTGATTTTGGGATAATTTGCTCAAAAATTATCGAGTTTTTGCAAAAATTTAATGCCAATAAGCTAAGAGGCATTTAAACGACATATTGGTAAATTACGAAACAAACTCTAAGCCAAAGAAAAAAGAATTATAAATTATTAGGAATTTCTGAAATTATCGCCCTTAACAAAGCTTAACTGATATGGTTAGAAGCATAGCATGATCAGGGTGTTTAACGAAGTCAGAAGTCAGAAGTCAAAACTCAGGAATCAGAAGTTGTTTTTGTAACGAGGATTGCGGTGCGATCCCAGCGATTCACAGTCGCCAAGGGAACGCGCACCAAGACATATGCCTCGCTCCAAAAACTTTTCGCTTTGAAAAGCCAGGTTTTAGACCCTATTATCCTGATACAGATTAACTTATCTGCTTAAATTTTGGAATTTTTACCGCTATCGTTAGGAGTAAATATGGCAACATTATTAGAACAATTGAGAGAATTCACCGTTGTTGTTGCTGATACAGGGGATATTCAAGCCATTGAAACCTTTACCCCCCGCGACGCTACCACTAATCCATCTTTAATCACCGCAGCAGCCCAAATGCCACAATATCAATCTATTGTGGATGATACCCTCAAAACCGCTAGAGAGGAATTAGGAAAAGACTCAGATGATTCACAGGTTGTCACTCTTGCCTTTGATCGTTTAGCGGTTGCTTTTGGCTTAAAAATCCTCGAAATTATTCCAGGGCGAGTTTCCACCGAAGTCGATGCCCGTTTATCCTATGATACAGAAGGAACCTTGGAAAAAGCCCGTTATCTTATTTCTGAGTACGAAAAAGCAGGGGTGTCTCGCGATCGCATTTTAATTAAAATTGCCTCTACTTGGGAAGGGATTAAAGCAGCAGAAGTCTTAGAAAAAGAAGGGATTCACTGTAACTTAACCTTACTATTTGGAATGCATCAAGCAATAGCTTGTGCGGATGCCAAGGTTACTTTAATTTCTCCCTTTGTTGGTCGTATTTTAGACTGGTATAAAAAGGAAACCGGAAAAGATTATTCCCCCACAGAAGATCCTGGAGTAATGTCTGTTACCAGCATCTACAATTATTACAAAAAATTCGGTCATAAAACCGAAGTTATGGGAGCGAGTTTCCGTAATATTGGAGAAATTTGTGAGTTAGCTGGTTGTGATTTATTAACTATTTCTCCTAAATTATTAGACCAGTTAAATTCTACCGAAGACGCTTTGCCTCGTAAGTTAGATCCTGAAGCTGCTGCTAAAATGGACATGGAAAAAATTGTCATGGATAAAGCAACTTTTGATAAGATGCACCAGGACGATAAAATGGCTTACGAAAAGCTAGATGAAGGGATCAAAGGGTTTACTAAAGCCTTAGAAACCTTAGAAGAAATGCTCAAGGAAAGATTAACCCGTATTGAAGGAGAAACAACCCTTAATAATGCGGCTGCTGATATTTTCCGAGTCTATGATTTAGATGGAGATGGCTTTATTACCCGCGAAGAATGGGCCGGAACTGATCTGGTTTTTGATGCCATCGACGTGAACCATGATGGGAAAATTACCCCTGAAGAAATGGCCGCAGGTTTAGGTTCTGCTATTCGTTTAGTTGAAGCTTAATTGAGGATTGATAGAAGGTGTGCAACTCTCATAGTAGCGCACCTTTGCTTATAAGATTCGTACCAGTAAAGATGAACATATCATTGTTACAAATGCTGAAAAAAATATGGATGAAAATTTGGTAATTGCTCGTATTTTAGATGCTAATTTAGATCGCTCTAGAGAAGGTTTACGAGTAATTGAAGAATGGTGTCGGTTGGGTTTAGAAAATAGTGAATGGGCAGAAAATTGTAAACAAATGCGTCAAGAAATTGCCCAATGGCATAGATTAGACTTACGCAAAGCTAGAGATACCCTCCATGATCCAGGAACCCATTTATCCCACCCTCAAGAAGAAAAAAGAGAGACTATTGAACAACTTCTTCAGGCTAATTTCTGCCGAATTCAAGAAGCATTAAGAGTATTAGAAGAATACGGAAAACTTTATGATCTTAATATGGGAAATGCCTTCAAAAAAATTCGTTACCAAGTCTATATATTAGAGAGTGATTTGTTGTCTTCTTATCGTGATCAGAAATTGAAAAAAGCAGCCTTATATTTGGTAACTTCGTCAACAGAAAATTTATTTAAAATTGTTGAATCTGCTTTACAAGGAGGCTTGCCCATTGTCCAATATAGAAAAAAAAATATAGATGATATCATTCGTTTGGAAATGGCAGAAAAATTATGCGAATTATGTCATAAATATGAAGCCTTATTCATTGTCAATGATCGCGCAGATATTGCCTTAGCTGTCAATGCAGATGGGGTTCATTTAGGGCAAAAAGATATTCCTATCGCCTTAGCCAGACAAATATTAGGGCCTAATAAAATTATCGGACGTTCGACAACCAATCCCCAAGAAATGGAAAAAGCGATCGCAGAAGGAGCCGACTATATCGGAGTAGGTCCTGTATATGCAACCCCCACTAAACCCGATAAAAAACCAGCCGGTTTAAACTATGTACAATATGCAGCAAAACAGTGCCCTATTCCTTGGTTTGCCATTGGTGGAATTGATGATGTCAATGTAACTGAAGTTGTGAAATCTGGAGCGACCAAAGTCGCTTTGGTTCGTGCTATTATAGAAGCCGAAGATCCTCAGAAAACAACAGAAGAATTATTAAAAAAGTTAAAGGTAAAATAAACAATGAATACAACCCAAACAATTACATTACAAGTTAATGGAGAGGAAAAAAAGTGTTCATTAGGAAATAATTTGCCTCAATTTTTACAAGAAATGGGACTGAATCCTCGTCTCGTTGCTGTGGAATATAATGGAGAAATTCTACATCGACAATATTGGGATAATACTATATTAAAACGAGGCGATCGCTTAGAAATTGTCACTATTGTTGGTGGTGGTTGATAGAATATAGAGTATAAAATTTAGAAGTGAAAACATGGCCAATAAAACATTAGGATTAGATCAAAACTTATACCAATATATTCAAGGGGTTTCTTTGAGAGAAGTAGAGGTTTTACAACAGCTACGAAAGGAAACTCAAAGGCATCCAATGGCTATTATGCAAATAGCCCCAGAGCAAGGTCAATTCATGGCTTTATTAGTGCAATTAATGGGAGCAAAAAAAACCTTAGATATTGGCGTTTTTACTGGATATAGTGCTTTAGTTATTGCCTTAGCTTTGCCAGCAGATGGTCAAGTTATTGCCTGTGATATCGATGAAAAAACAACAAAAATAGCCCAAGAATTTTGGGAGAAAGCAGGGGTTAGTCATAAAATTGATTTATGTCTTGCCCCTGCTTTAGAAAGCTTAGATAAATTGATAGCAGAAGGACAAAACAATACCTTTGATTTTGCCTTTATTGATGCTGATAAAAGTAATTATGATAATTATTATGAAAAAGCATTATGGTTAGTTAAACCTGGAGGTTTGATTGCAGTTGATAACGTTTTATGGGGGGAAAAAGTTGCTGATGTTGAAATACAAGATAACCGTACCAAAAAAATTAGAAAATTTAATGAAAAATTGTACCAAGATCCGAGAATTTCTCTAAGTTTATTACCTATTGCTGATGGATTAACCTTGGCTTTAAAGAAATAAAAAATTTTTTCTCTTCTCGAATTTTCTGTGTAAAGAGAGGTTTAGTTGTCATATAAACTTTCAATTCTTATCAGCAATTAAGTAATTTATTCGTTAATCCTTCTAGAGTATATTCCTCTGCTTCTATATCGACTCTTCCGAATAAATCATAACAAGTTTTTGAAGTTTGAGGGCCGATAGATGCCAAACTAACATTATCGAGAAGAGATAAAATATCTGACTTCCTATTACTATTTAACTCTTTTTGTAAAAGAGTATAGAAATTTTTAACGGTTTTAGAACTAGCAAAAGTAACAATATTGATCTGTTTTTGTTGTAATGCTTCCCATGCTTGTGGCTCGATTTTTTCAGGGCATCCTGACTGATAGGCAGGAATTTCAACTACATTGGCATCTTCTTTTTCTAAGGCTTTAATCAACACTTCTCTACCTCCAGTTTCCACCCTAGGAAATAATATCTTTTGATGACTTAAATTCTCAGGAAAATGAGCAATTAAGGAGTCTGCAATAAAGTTAGGGGGAATAAAATCAGGAATTAGATGATATTGCTTTAAATAAGATGCGGTTTTTTTACCAACCACCGCAATTTTAATATTACCTAAAGCACGAATATCTTTACCTAATTCTTGTAACCTTCGGAAGAAAAATTTAACACCATTAGCTGATGTTAAAATTAGCCAATCAAAGGAGTATAAAGTCTCAATAGCTATATCTAACTGTTCCCAAGAAGAAGGGGGGAAAATTTCCAATGCCGGCATTTCAATAGTTTTTGCACCCTGTTGTTGTAGAAGAAGACTAAACTGACTTGATTGTTCCTTGGCGCGGGTTATTAATATAGTTTTACCAGCTAAAGGAAGGTTTAATGATGAAGACATACTGCGTAAATTAATTACTTGACCAATAACAATAATAGCAGGGGATAAAGGAAGTCCTGATACTTGTTCCATTATAGTATTTAACGTTCCTATCCAAACTTTTTCTTGTAAACTTCCACTATTTTTAATAATTGCAATCGGTTCATCACTTGCTCGCCCATTCATGATTAAATTATTAACAATTATTTCTAGTGATTTTGTCCCCATTAAAATTACTAAAGTATCAATTTTTGCCAAGGCTTGCCAATTCAAAAATTCGGGTTTATGGCCCGTTAAAACAGTAAAACATCGACTAATTTCTCTATCAGTCAAAGGAATTCCTGCCAATAAAGGAGCCGCTAAAGCTGAAGAAATTCCCGGCACTAATTCATAAGGACAATTGGCTGCTATTAAAGCATTTATTTCTTGATTAGCACGACCAAAAATAAAGGGATCACCACTTTTTAATCTGACAACTTTTTTTCCCTGTAAACAATAATTGACTAATAATTTATTGATTTCACTTTGATGGGTACTGACTTCTCCACCACGTTTACCAACATTAATATTTAAGCAAGTGCAAGGAACTAACTTCAGGAAACTTTTATCAACTAAAGCATCATAAATCAATACTTCAGCTTGAGATAAAATAGCATCGCCTCTTAAGGTTAAATAATTAATATTACCAACTCCTGCTCCCACTAAATACACTTTACCTATCATAAGTTTTACCTAAGATACAAAATCATAGAAGACTAGAAAGTAGTTGATAAATTAATTTAAAAAGAGAGGTTACTGCAATTAAACCAGCCCCTGCACCAATTCCTGATATTAAAATAAATGTTAACGATGTTGATGAAAAGAAGCCGAAAAACATCAAAATAACCATTGATAATATTGTTAGAAATCCAATGATTAATAAATCTTTTGTATCAAGAATATGACGATATTGAAGATAAACTAAACAGCCAATAATCATACATCCGATAATCGTACCCGGAGCAGCTAAGAACTTTCTCAAAAGAAGAATTAATAATGCTCCCTCAAACCCTGTAAACCCTGCATTGAAAATTAATTGTACAGTAGAAAAATTTTTTTGAGGGACAACAGGAGGAGGAAAGGAAGGAGAAACAGGATTAGAAGACGGTTTAGGAATAGGAGGATTAGGATTAGTTTGAATCGCTGTTTTAGGACTAGCTGTAACCGAAGAAGACTGGGAAGAATGTAATGCTTGTAAAACTTCGGCTGCACTTTGATAGCGATCGCTTGGTTTAGCTAATAGTAAACGATCTAAAACTTGGGCTAATCCATCACTAATCTTATTAACATGAGGTCTCCAATTCCAACAATTATGGTAAGAATCATACAATTCTTCTGGTGCTTTTCCTGTTAAAAGATTTAAACAAGTTGTCGCTAACGCGTACAAATCTGTAGCAGGGTAAACAGTAGAACCCTGCATTTGTTCAGGGGGTGCAAAGCCGATAGAATAAATTCCAGTTGAGGCTCTTTGAGGATTTCCTGGATTAGCGGTAACTTGTTTCACTGCACCAAAATCTAATAAATACAAACGCCCCTGTTTATCCCGCATAATATTAGAAGGTTTAATATCACGATGAATACAATTATGATCATGAATAAACTGTAATACCAATAGAATTTCGTGCAAAACTTCTATGACTTCGCTTTCAATAAAAACTCCTTTTCGTTGTAATTCTGTCTCTAAATCTTCCCCATCAATGAATTCTTGTACCAAGTAAAAAAACTGTTCTTCTTTTTGGCTTCTAGGTTGGTTGACAACTAAAGGAAAAAAAGCATAGAGTTGGGGAATTTGAGGATGCTTACTACCTAATTCTTCTAAGGTAATCGCTTCTCGTTCAAATAATTGTTGTGCCAAAGCTAAGGTTTCGGCATTTAAGTTTCCTTCAGGTTGAAACTGTTTAACCACACATGAACGCATGGTAGGGGTAAAGCGATCTTTTGCCAAAAAAGCAGCTCCAAACCCACCTTTTCCCAATAATTTAGAAGGAAGATAACGTCCTGCTAAAATCAAAGGCATTCCACAACTTGTACAATATTTTTGTTGAACAGTTTTTAATTTTGCAGGATCATCAAGATCAGGAAAACTGTTTAGGGGATTAGTACATTCGGGTCGAGTACAAAGAATTTCCATCTTGAATGGATTAAGTAGGTATTTTCTGTGTTTTCATTGTAAGCACAATAGCTAATTATGGGTAGAAAGAGTTTATTAATTATCTCGACGACAATATTGTGCCCCAGAGGTACAAGTTTCTCTAATTTCTACCATATACAACCCCGGAAGTTGTGCTGCTTCTAATTTTTCAAAGATCCATTGGGCGAGTGCTTCACTGGTAGGACTTTCTAATCCCGTGGTTTCGTTGAGGTAATAATGATCGAGATAAGTTTCCACCAAGGGATCTATGTAATTGCGAATATCCCCAAAGTCCATAACCATTCCCTGTTTAGGTCCGGTTTTATGAAGGCAATCGCTACTCACATAAACCCTTCCCACCCAACTATGACCATGAAGACGACTACATTTACCCTGATGATAGGGGAGACGATGGGCTGCTTCAAAGCGAAATTCTTTATAGATTGTCCATTGATGCGAGTTCATCCTTAAATTTCCCTGTAGTGAACTTTGTGAGAAAATAAGTAACCCATAGGTACACTTATCCTATGGGTTAAACTTGTATCAATTATATTTGATGCTAGATTAATTCATTAACTAACCCCCTTAAAAATTAATCTGATATTCCCCCATATTTTCTGATAGTTAACCCCTGTGGGTTACATCACAGCCATGTCAATCAGAATGCGCCAATGCGCAAATTACCAACCCCTCAATTTGGAGGCTGGAAACCCTTTTATTAGTTGAGGTTTAAAAGCTAATAATTCATTAATTCCCTTCACTTTTTTATAAGGGTTTGATGTTGCGCTGGCCTAAAAATGATGTTCAATAGCTTAAAATAGAAAAGGAGCCATTCTGTTCCCAACTCATCAAAGTCTGTCACCATAACCTTATGACTTTTCAAACCTTAACGTCGCCCACATCACTGTCTAACGCCACAACAGTTATTACCCCCTCCTCAGACGTTAAACCTTGGCGCGGGTTAATCGAAACCTATCGCCCCTATCTTCCTGTTAGCGAAAATACCCCAGTTGTCACCCTTCTTGAAGGCAACACCCCTTTGATACCCGTTCCCTACATCTCGCAACAAGTAGGCAAAGGAGTCAAAGTATTTGTTAAATATGACGGTTTAAACCCCACAGGGAGCTTTAAAGATCGAGGCATGACTATGGCCATCTCAAAAGCCAAAGAAGATGGGGCCAAAGCCGTTATCTGCGCAAGTACGGGTAACACCTCTGCTGCTGCCGCCGCCTACGCTAGACGTGCCGGGATGAGAGCATTTGTGATCATTCCCGATGGTTATGTAGCGTTAGGTAAACTTGCTCAAGCCTTGTTATACGGGGCTGAAGTAATCGCCATTGAGGGTAACTTTGATGATGCGTTGACGGTGGTTAAGGAAATGGCAGCAAATTATCCTGTCACCCTGGTTAATTCGGTGAATCCTTATCGTTTAGAAGGTCAAAAAACTGCCGCTTTTGAAGTAGTGGATGTCTTAGGAAATGCCCCCGACTGGTTATGTATTCCTGTGGGAAATGCAGGGAATATTAGTGCCTATTGGATGGGATTTTGCCAGTATCATAGCTTAGGTAAAATGGATAAACTGCCGAAAATGATGGGCTTTCAAGCAGCAGGTGCCGCCCCCTTTATTCAAGGGCAACCTGTAAAAATGCCAGAAACCCTCGCCACAGCCATTCGTATTGGTAATCCGGCTAATTGGGATAAAGCGTGGGGGGCAAAAGATGCCAGTCAAGGAGAGTTTAATGCAGTGACAGATGAGGAGATATTGGAAGCCTATCGCATTTTAGCAGCCCATGAAGGGGTATTCTGTGAACCCGCTAGTGCTGCATCTGTGGCTGGTTTGTTAAAGGTTAAGGACCAAGTTCCTCACAATAGTACGATTGTTTGCGTCTTAACAGGAAATGGACTCAAAGATCCTGATTGTGCTATTGAACATAGTAACAATCAAGTTAAATCTGGGGTCAAACCTGAGTTGTCTCAAGTGGCTGAGGTGATGGGTTTTTAGCTCAATTTATCCTGATGTCGCCAGAATACCCTAATCTTCTAAAAGTTAGGGATGAATGGCGACCAAAATATAGACCGCTCGCGCGTCCATTAACAAAAAGAATTAAGCTATTATAAATATAAAAGCACTGTTGCAATACAGGGACACAACCGCCTAGTACCTACTTTGAGTAGCGAAAATGCTCAGGGGTCGAAACTAAGCTAAAAATCAAACCCTATTAGCACCAAAGCTAAGTCTCTCATAACAGAGAAGAAAAGAAAGTAAAGCCAAACCCTATGGGGTGAGGTATTAGAGGCAATTGGATACGCCTTTGCGTTGTCCGCATAAAGAATCCCTACCCGTATACACGGTAGGGTTATTCAATAAATTTATCTAGGGGTTAACCGTTGTTAGCCCTTCCGTTTACTATACCTCCTACCACAATAATTGACGAAGATATAACAACAACAGGAATAACAGGAAGAAAGCCAAACGTTAAATAAGAAGGCAACCAATTAAACTGAAAGCCTATCACTATTAATTCTCCCACAATGATTGAGACTAGACAACTTACCCCTTTGATATTTTTGCTGTATAATGCAGCAATAACAGTGGGAAATAATACCGTAAGTCCCGTAAAAGTTTGTGTAGCAATAATAAATATGGTACTGGGAGGTTGATAGGCTATTATTAAACCAATAATTGCTAGAATAATAATCACTATTCTGCCAATTAATGTTTGTTGTTTAAGAGAAGCCTGGGGATGAATGTAAGGTAAATAAATATCTCTAGTAATAATAGAACTTAGGGATAATAATTGAGAATCTAAGGTAGACATAAAAGAAGCTAAAGCTCCTACCATAATAATTGAATTCAACCATAAAGGTGTATATTCAGATAACATCATCGGTAAAATTTGATCCGCTTCTTTTCCTTCCAAACTAGGAAAAACAGTATTGCCCCACACCCCTATCATCACCGGACAAATAAATAAAACACCAGTAATGACAGGATATAAAAGGGTTGAAATTTTTAGAGATTGAGATGTTTTTGCCGTATAAAACCGCATAAACATCTGGGGAAACATCGGTAATGTTAAACTCCATAAAGCTATGAAACTAAACCACTTTTTCTCAGTGAAAAAGTCTCCCACTCCTGAGCGGGAAAAAAGTTCCGGTTTCAACGTATAAGTTTCTTTGGTGATGTTAGCAAAACCTCCAAGATTATGAGCGATGACTACAAAAGCAGTGATCATTAAAATAAACATTAAAATACCTTGTAAAACATCGGTTAAAGCCACACTTCTCATTCCTCCCATTAAGACATAAATGACAATAATAATAGTTAAAAAGGTTGCCCCGAAAAAATAGGGAATTTGTCCATTGGTCAAATTTTCTAACAGATAACCAGCCCCAATGGGTTGTAAAGCCAAATAAGGTAAAGTAAAAATCACCATTACTGCCAAAAATAACACTTTTAAAGGGGGATTATTAAAGCGAAAATCAATCAATTCAGCAGGGGTAATAAAATGATATTGTTTTCCTAGTTTCCAAACTTGATACCCAATATAATAAAAAGATAAAGCTGCAAACCCTGTGCCAAATGCCATCATGGGATAATAACTAATACCAATACGATAGCCTTCTCCTGCAAATCCTAAGAAGAAAAAAGAACTAAAATTAGTGGCGATTAATGTAAAGAATAGAACAATATTGCCGAGTTTCCGATTCGCTAAAAAATAATCTTCAGCCGTGTTTTCTTGTTGTTGATAGGATAAAAATCCCACCAATAATGTTGCTAATAAATAGAAGCAAATGATTAAATAAGGAATTAACATAATGGAGAATGGAGAATGCAGAATTGAGAATTGAGAATTGAGAATTGAGAATGGGTAATTTAGAATTAATCTTTCCAAAACTTAAGAGTAAAAAGATAAAAACTAGCTGTGAGAATGATTTGTAATGCCGTAAAATAAAAAAACCATGTTGGCAAAAATAGAATAAAATTATTGGTGAAAATATGCCAATGCCAAAAGTCTAATGATAAGAGAAAAATCAAAGTAAAACAAAAACACCAAAAATACTTATTTTCTAAAAGTTTCATAACATTGATGCAAAATTATAGCAATACAAACAAAATAGGAGATTGTTTATATTTTGTATTTTCCTTTCTAGGAAGGAGCAGTCTGATTAATTTACTACCAAAAATGACTAGACTAAAGCTCAGTAAAAATGTTCCCAATAATCTTTAGTTTATTAGGTATTTTTCTTGGAAGTTTTGATGCTAGAAACAAGAAGTCTAATAATTTCATCTCAGTCTTGATATATAGATTTATAACCTATCTTATCAAGATAATCCGACTGACATAATAATTCTAGCCAATAATCTGATTCATTAGCTTCTTTTAAAGCAATGGATAATTTATGAATAAAATCGGCCCTACTTTCAGCATGTTCTGATTCTCTCACTAAAGCCCCGATAGCCGTCCCACTTCTTAACAGTTGTTTACTTAAAACATATTCTTTTTTCTGTGTAGTTAAATATTGATAAAGTTCAACTATCCTCAAAGCAAAAGCAAAGGATTTCTCTCTAACCAAATTATTTTTTCTCATCCTCAATTCTAAATTCTCCATTCTCCATTCTCAATTCTCCATTCTAAATTCTAAATTCTCAATTCTAAATTCTCAATTCTAAATTCTAAATTCTCCATTCTAAATTCTCCATTATTTCCGTCTTTCTTGTAACTTACGATAAACATCCTTAATATCCACATGATGGTAAGATAAAGCTACTAACGTATGATAAAAAAGATCCGCTACTTCTGCAGCAATTTCCTCTTTTTCATCATCTTTACAAGCCATAACTACTTCAGCAGCTTCTTCACCTATTTTTTTGAGTATTTTATTATCCCCACCCGCCAATAATTTACGAGTATAAGATCCTTCTATAGGTTGATCTCTTCGTTGACAAATAACCTGATAAAGTCCAGATAAAGTATCAGCAGGAGGAGCTATTTTTTTGTCCTCTTCCACTTGATGAAAACAGCTTCTTTCTCCCGTATGACAAGCAATATCTCCCACTTGTTCAATACTCATTAAAAGGGCATCACTATCACAATCATATCGCATCGATTTTACCTTTTGAATATGACCAGAAGTTGCCCCTTTATGCCATAATTCCTTTCGCGAGCGACTCCAGTACCAAGCCTCTCCCGTTTCTAAGGTTTTTTGTAATGATTCTTCGTTCATCCAAGCCATCATTAACACGGTCCCATCTAGATAATCTTGGGCGATCGCTGGTACTAACCCCTGCTCATTATAGCGGATTTTCTCTACAGGGATTGCGTCAATCAAATTAGCATCAGGAGAGGAAGAAGACATCAAAAACGTACCAAAATTGTTTTTTCTTCCCAATTTTACTACTCGATCACTCAGACCAATCTATCTATCATCTTTTTTTAAGTAATGTATAAAACTATGAACTTTCTTAATATTTCCTAGGGGTTTTCGTATAAGAAGCCACATAATTGAAATAGAAAGCCTGATAAGTGAAGTGGCCGTGAGGACGAGGCTAAATTAGGATTTAACACCCCCTAATCTTAACATGATGTTTCCAAGAGATCAAGGAAGATGACTTGATTGCCGGGGGGACTTGGCCTTTTTTAAGGATGATTTAGTCTAAAGTTTGTATATAAACATAAAAAGCGTATCAGGACATAATTTTCAGTTAACTTTAGTAATTTTTTTCCATTAAATCCAGAACACAGATTATCTATAAAAGTGAAGAGGAAGACAATGAAAACCCTTACAGGAATTCTCATATTAACGTCTTTAGTCTTAACCCCAATGGTTAGGGCAGAAAACGCCGAAGATTTACAAACATTAATAGAAACCGGCAATTGTGTGGCTTGCGACTTGCAAGACGCTGATTTACGAGACTTAGACTTAAGGGGTGCAAATCTGCAAGAAGCCAATCTCATCAACACCAAACTCCATAACGCAAATTTAGATCGAGCCAATTTAGAAGGAGCAAACTTAGTCAACGCAGACATGGATGGGGTGAGCTTAAGATATGCTGACCTAGAAAATGCCCAAATGAGAGGAATATTGATGGCCAATGCTGATTTAGAGGGAGCTAACCTTCGCAGTGCCGATCTTACCCTTCATGATGGGGAACGCTCCATCCTCACAGGTTCTAACCTTCGTAATGCAGATTTAAGAGGGGCCTACTTACGGGGTATTAAACTCAAAGAAGCCAACTTAAGAGATGCGGATCTTTCCTATACGGATTTTTCCACCGACTATCCTAGAAATAGTACCAGTAAATCTGCTTTTAATGCAGCCTTAATGGCTGTTCCCTTCGCCATTCCTGGTGCTGTTTTAGGTGTGGTTGGAGAGATTGTCATCCCCGAAGCCTCTGCTTATAACGCAGATGTCAGTTACGCCAATCTAGAAGGGGCAAACTTAGCCAATGCTAACCTACAAGACATCAACCTTAATGAATCTAACCTACGAGATGCTAACCTAGAAAACTCAAATCTGCACCATGCTTACTTAGTTAACACGGATTTCAGAGATGCAGATTTAACCGCAGCCCGTCTATCAGACATTAATATGGAAGGGGTTAATTTCAGTAATGCTAATTTAGCAGAAGCTGATTTCCATCTTTCTTATCTCGTTAATAGTAATTTCAGTAATGCTAGTTTAGTCAATGCTCGGCTAACTGAGATTAATATGGAAGACGCTGATTTCAGTGACGCTGACTTAACGGGAACCATTGTCAATTCCTCTTATTTAGTCGGTGTCAACTTTAGAGACGCTGTTCTCGACTCAGCCCAATTGCAAGATACTAACATGAGTGAAGCTAACCTCGCATCTGCTAATCTTCACAATGCCAATTTAGCCGATTCTAACTTAACTAATACCAACTTATGTGGCGCAATAATGCCCGATGATAGCATTTCTAACATTGGGTGTAGTTCCCTGACGGTTGGCCGTTAAATAATCAAATTTTTTGTTGTAAGTTAACTGTTGGGTGGGCAAACTGCCCACCTTTTTTTAGTGAAGAATTGAGAATGCAGAATTAAGAATTGAGAATTAATTAATTTGGGTCAAAGAATATCTCAAAAATCAATCAGGAAGACTAGAAACTAATAAATGAGGACACTGCACCGTTAATTTATTGGTCGGTTATTGCTCCCCAAGTTATAGAACTTTAGGGAATTCTGCCCGACATTCGGTTAAAATAACCCTATTCTTAAAGCAAACTTAAACCATGACTCTCCCATCTCAACCTCAACCTTTAACCATTCCCCCTCGTTTACTCTTAGGACCCGGTCCCTCTAATGCCAACCCCCGCATTTTAGCAGCCATGAGTTTACCAGCTATTGGTCATCTAGATCCCTTTTATCTGCAAATGATGGATGAGATCCAAGGTTTATTAAGGTATGTCTGGCAAACAGAAAATGAACTAACCATCTCCATTAGTGGAACAGGAAGTGCTGGAATGGAAGCAACTTTAGCCAATGTGGTTGAACCAGGCGATGTGGTATTAATTGGCGTTATGGGTTATTTTGGCCACCGTTTAGTAGATATGGCCACCCGTTATGGTGCAGACGTGAAAACCATTAGCAAACCTTGGGGTGAAAATTTTAGTTTAAGCGAATTAAAAGAGGCTCTAGAAACCCATAAACCCGCTATTCTAGGGTTAGTTAATGCCGAGACTTCCACGGGGGTTAGACAACCCTTAGAAGGGGTAGGAGAGTTGTGTCGAGAACATGATTGTTTATTATTAGTTGATGCTGTCACCAGTTTAGGAGGTGTTCCTTTTTATACTGATCAATGGGGTGTAGATTTAGCTTATAGTTGTAGTCAAAAAGGTTTAGGGTGTCCCCCAGGACTTTCTCCTTTTACCATGAGCGATCGTGCCAGAGAAAAATTAGCAAAACGGACAACTAAAGTATCCAATTGGTATTTGGATATGAATCTATTAAGTCAGTATTGGGGAGAGCCAAGAAAATACCATCACACCGCCCCTTGTAATATGAATTATGGCTTACGAGAAGCCTTATCTTTAATCCTAGAAGAAGGATTAGAAAATTGTTGGCAACGACATCAACAAAATGCAGAATTGTTATGGGAAGGATTAGAAAAATTAGGATTAGTTTGTCATGTTGAAAAGCAGTTTCGTCTGCCAACATTAACCACCGTTCGCATTCCCGACGGCGTTAATGGGAAAGCAGTTTCTAGTTATCTCTTAAAAGAGTATAATATTGAGATAGGTGGAGGTTTAGGTGAGTTAGCAGGTAAGGTTTGGCGGATCGGTTTAATGGGGTATAATTCTCGCCCTGAAAATGTTTTATTGTTACTAGAAGCTTTGAAAAAAGTTCTTTAACTGATTGTTGATAGGCAAATTTTTGTAGCCGTAGGGTGGTTCAATTAGGGTAATATAGCATTTCCCATACTTGTTAGGTACAAAATTTGTTAGTTTTGGGAGTTCCGAGTTTGGGAAGAAGACATAAGTGTATTTCATGATATCAAATCCGCTTAATCAGTAAACGTTAAATTGCTATCGTAAATCTATCTTCCCCTGCTTCTCCCTGCTTACCTCATCCTAACCTATGCTATTGAACAGGATTTCATATGAGGTTGAGAAACGCTATATTTAAGCTACTTATAATGTAGAAAAATTGCCCACCTTACAAAAATAATTGATAGACATTTTTGAGTATAAAATCATGTTTACTCCTCAACCTACTGATGACGGCTCTTACACCTTTTATTCTGAGGAGTTTGATGAATTATTTCACTCCCATTCAGGAGCTAAACAAGAAGCACAATATAAGTTTATTGAACCTTGTCAATTAAAAGAAAAAGCGAAGAATCAAGACAACATTAAAATCCTTGATATTTGTTACGGATTAGGCTACAATACTGCGGCTGCTTTAGATAATATTTGGACAATAAATCCTAACATAAAAATAGAGTTATTGGCGTTAGAAAACGATATTAATGTTTGTTTAGAAGCTATTAATACTAAATTATTAAATGATTTTTCTGAGACTACTATTAATTATTTAAAAATCTTGAGTACAATTTATAAAGTTCAAGATAAGAACCTTAATGCTCAGCTTTTATTAGGGGATGCAAGACAAACAATACAGACAGTAATCCAAAATGAATTTAAAGCAGATGCTATTTTTTTAGATCCATTTTCTCCTCCTAAATGTCCTCAACTTTGGACAGTAAATTTTCTCAAATTCGTCTCTCAATGTTTAAATAAAAATGGTTATCTAGCAACTTATTCCTGTGCAGCTTCTGTGAGAACTTCTCTACAATTAGCCGGACTAAAAATAGGAGCAACTAGAAGTATAGGCAGGCGATCGCCAGGAACAATTGCCAACTGGAATGGCGAAAATCTACCACCTCTATCACAGCAAGAAAGAGAACATTTACAAACCCGTGCATCCATTCCCTATCGTGACCCTAATTTAACCGATATGGCCGACAGAATAAGGGAAAGAAGGCAAAAAGAACAACAGACAAGTTCCCTTGAACCTAGTAGTCAGTGGAAAAAAAGATGGTTTCATAGTCAAACAACCTGAGTTCGATATAGGGCAATTTGGAGACAACTTACTAAAATCAGCAGTCTCAAACCCTCATTATCTCGTTTAAAAAAGAATAACCCCGAACTCACGCCAAACAGGGAATTAAAATCGTGGATAGATTAATCCACCCACGACTTTGAAAAGCTTTTGCAAGTTCTCTAGGCCAAATTTGATCGAGTTTTAACTGGGATGTCGGGCTAAGTCCCACGCTATAAACGAGGGGGACGCATCGAACCGTAGGTGAGTACCCCCAAGGTTTTAGCGTGCGGATAAAGCCCGACCAATATATTAACGTGCGACAG
>JASJEA010000103.1 GCA_030064935.1 Crocosphaera sp.
TCCCAACGCTAAGCTGTCGCTATAGCGTGGGCTTTCTGTAGCCCTAAGTCTATCGGACAAGCCAACAGACTCGAACCTCCAGGCAGCCTTACACTCTGCCCCACTAAAGCTATCATTAACGACCCATTAAGATCAGCGTCTCCAATCCATCCACAAGCTTTATTGCTGCACTTAAAAGACTTATTGTTTCTAAGTCCAATATGCAGACAACAATTGCAGGTTTGACTGGTATATCTTGGGTTAATTGCTATTACCTCAATTCCTTCTTTAATTCCTTTATATTCTAGAAAAGTTCTTAACTGATAGAAAGCCCAAGAATTAGATCGTCTTCGTTCAGTTTTATTTCTAGGTTGTTGATTAGTTCGTTCTCGAATACCTGTTAAATCTTCAATAGATACAAAGGATTGAGTTTGTTTAGCCTCGTCAATAATAGCTTTACTAATATTATGATTAATCCATGCCTGATATCTTCTTTCTCGTCCCGATAGCCGTTTCAAAATCTGGCGACATCTACGCCGTGTTGATCTTGTGCCTTGGGATGCTGCTTGGTGCGCTACCCAGAGCGCCGTAAGACGGCGCGGGGTCGCATCCGCTTTTTTCTGCAAAGAAGCTCTGACACGATTAAACTTGTCTCTTTTTTCTTGAATCTCCTTTCCTGACCATGATTGATTAGTCGAGGTAACTGCTATGTCACGCCTACCAAAATCTACCCCAATAACGTTATCAGCTTTGATAGGTTTTGGAGGATCGGATTTAAGTTGAATATGCACATACCAATCCCCATCTTTGTGTTGACAAACTTGTGCCGATGTTGGGTTTTGTCCTGATAGTTTTCCTATATGGTAATTGCTTACTCTCATAGGAACTTTAGCTCGTTTTCCAGTTGTACTAATACTAGCCAAATACCCAGTCTCAATAAACCGAAAAGTACGAGCATCACAGTCAAAACTGGTAGGTTTAAAGTGTTTAACTTTCTTGCCTTTCTGTTTAGCCGTTAAACGATTAGCTGCTACTCTTGCACAAGCCCTAACAACATGATTAGCCGTTAATCCAAAACGCTCTTTAACATCTTGATAACAAACAGCTTGAATTGAGTTTCTATTAGTCAAATTAGGCTTAACAGTTTTATTAATCCAGTTGCAAGCGTCAGCAAATGCCTTGGCAGTATCGTCTAATAATTGACGTTGCTCTGATGTAGGTTGAAGTTTAACAACTAGCGTTAAGACTTGTTTCATCGACCTAAAAAACTCACCACAATGACATACTAACATAAAAATCGTACTTCGTGTTAATATATTGGTCGCAATTCCTCTCTCTCGCTAACATTCGTATAGCGTCAGCCTCCTTGCGACATTAAGGTGATGGGAAATTATAGATTGCGAGGTTTCGTTGGGGTAGTTTACGGGTTGCACTCTCTAACTAAAGCGACTTTACCGTAGCGAGAATCTATTTCTAAACTTCGTATTTCCAAAATACTCTCTCGGTTTTGCAAATCATAAGTAACTGTTTCGTTAGGTAATAGAGGCAAAGAGCGAGCAAAAATATCCAATCGCTCTTGTTGAGGGATAAACGTTTCTTCCCCCATATTCAAGACAAATTGATTCAAAAAAGCCAGTTCCCCCGTGTTATTAATAATGGCAGCAGGAGCCAGAAGAGTATCACACCATCTTACGGCTAAAAACCATTTAGCATCACTCAATCGATTATAAATTTTATCTGGTTGGGGATGAGGAAAAACCTTATAACCAGCTTCAACAGCTATAATCGTGCCACCCAAAAAACCAAACATTGTCATAGTGCGATTACCGTTTTCAACAGAGCTAGGGAGTTACCAAGGTAAAACTTCACCATTAGAATGCCAAAAAGTGCCTGTGTTTTCTAGGTTTAATTCATCAATACGAGCGATTAATCCTTTAACTGATTGTTCAGGAGTTATCCCATTAGGAGTAAAATTAGTCATCCGAGTTTGGACTAAGCCTGGATGCAAAATAGCCACAGCAATATTTTTCGATTTTAAGTCGATAGATAGGGATTTCCCTGCCATAGATAGAGCAACTTTTGACATTCGATAACCATAGCAACCCCCAGATGTATTATCTTCAATAGAAGCCATACGACTCGTCATTATAATAACTTTTGAACCTGAGCTTAAATTAGGCAGTAAAGCACGGGTTAGTCTCAAGGGAGCAATGGCATTGACTTCAAATTGTTTGCGAATACTATTAATGTTTAAACTTTCTAGGGAAAATCTTTCTACAATGGCAGCATTATTAATCAAAACATCGAGCTTTTGGCCATCAAGTTTTTTCGTCAACTGCTTGACATCTGTATCTGAAGTGATATCGATATCACTTTCTATAGATACCTCTAACGCTTTTAATTCCTGAGAAACTTCTCTGCAAACAGCAATGACATGATCCCCTCGCTGTTTGAGTTGACGACAATATTCTAAACCGATTCCTCGATTCGCTCCTGTAATTAAGTACGTCCCCATTTTGTTTTTATACTCACGACACATTTATGGTTGCAATACCTTGATTCTATCATTCTGACCGAAAAAAATGCTTCCAAGCCTCCAACTTGAGGTGGCAGTAATTCTAAATTCTACATTCTGATTGACGTATTTATCACTGGGAAATGCCCCAATTAAATCTTGCGATTATATTTGGGGCATTCCACAATAATCAATCTCAGAAAATCAGTCAGTTCATCGTTAAATCAAAAATGGCGGGAGGCGGATTTGAACCACCGACCTTCGGGTTATGAGCCCGACGAGCTACCAGACTGCTCTATCCCGCGTCGCCTTATCTAGTATAACCATAAGTTCCCAAAAATTGCAAGCTTTTAATTGATTTTTTTTTCAATCCAAGTCAGCAAGGGCAGATAGCGGTATTTCAAAACCTAGTCATGACATGACCAACTCTCCCACCACTTCTAACCGTTTATAACTGCTGAGGATCATAAATGTCTCAGCCAGGGTTTCAGCTACACTAGGGCTAATCCAACCCATTTGCCGTAAAATATGGATAGCAACCGCATATTTAGCTCGTTTCGAGCCATCTAAAACTTTGATCGCTAATCCCATGCCTTCTCCAACTCGTCCAATACATTGAATCCCTTCGGCCCCTGCTTTACTAATTAATTCACCTTCTGTGAGCCGCATAATTTCAGTATCAAAGGCTCCTGCCCCTGCCACCATCGTCGGATAATAAGTCATCGAGCGCAGAATCCGTTCTAAGTCTAGACGTTTCCCCGATGAGAGTTGGGCATATAAATGAGCCATTTGGGAGAGTTTCATGGAATAAGTAGGTGCACCACAGTCGTCGTGAGCGCCGATTAATTCGGCCCCTGGAATGCCCAACAATTCGCCAATTTTATCTAAAATCAACTGCTGTACAGGAGACGAGCGTTTTAAGTAGGTATTCAGTGGCCAACCTCGTTGCTGACACACTGCTAACATTCCGGCGTGTTTTCCTGAACAGTTGTGTTGCAGGGGGCTGTTGCGCCCTGGAGGAATGGGACATTGTAAGGCACTGGGATCGATATCAGCCCGCCACAAGACATTAAACACCTGTCTGGCTTGTTCTACTGTACCTTGATGGGAACTACAAATAATGGCTAAGTCTTTATCAGTTAACTCATATCGTTCTACGATGCCCGTAGACATTACCCCCAAGGCTTGGAAGGGTTTGAGGGCTGAGCGCACAAAGGCCGTGGTTTCTGGGTTGCCAGCCACAGAAAGCACACGGCCGCGATCATCACAGACGGTTGCTTCGATGTAATGGGTTGATTCAACGATCCCTTCTCGTAGTAAGTGAACTTCGAGTTTGGGTGTTACGTGACGTTTTGTTCTGCTTGTCATCCAAAATTTTGGGTCTGAAACTCCGTCCTTTTGGGACGGCTTTACAATCAATAATCCACTCACTATAAGCTGGTGGAGTCTCAAACAAATTAACCTAGACTATAAACATAGCCAAACCATGCCATCTCCTGCCATAAACAAGGCTAACATTCCGGCGGTACGGGTTAAGCGTCCCAAAATGGGGTTAATTTGATAGGAGACAATGAGGCGATCGCGGGTTAACATTTCTGGCGGTTTCGCCCAAGTTTGTCCATCGTACCACCCGGACTCTTCATAAAAGATGGTTTCTTTTTTCAGGCGATCGCTTATATAGTACCAGGCGAAGAATAACTGTAGTAAGACCAACGCAAGTATTACCCCTGCCCCTAAGTTACTGAAGAGGATAAAGGGTAATACAGAGCGACTTGGAGAGAAACTGGCCGCTGCGATGGGACTGCTTATCAGCCAGCCGACACTCCAAACCACAGCTATTTTACGTAAAAAGAGGTATTTTTCTAGGGTTCCCCAGCTAAAAAACCAGGATTCTTTTAACGCTTCGTATTCGTTAACTGGTTGTTGTTCGATGGGGACTGGACAAACTTGAATAGATGATTTCCTCATAGCTATTATACTTGGGTAACTTCCAACGATGAAAATTCTAACCTTTCTGCATGACCCCAAAAGGCCTCTAAATTATAAAATTCTCTTTCTTCGGGTAAAAAGATATGAACTATCACATCCCCAAAGTCTTGTAGAATCCAGTTCCCGTCTTTTTTTCCTTCGGTTTGTCGAGGAACTTGATGATAGGTTTGATAAACTTTTTCTTCGATCGCTTCGGCTATGGCTTTGACTTGGGTACGAGAAAACCCTGTGATAATCACAAAATAGTCAGTTAGATAAGAAACTTCTGTGACTTTAAGAAGTACGATATCACTGGCTTTGCGATCATCAGCCGCCTGGGCGATGGTTGTTGCGAGGGCTTGAGTTAGGTTGTCGCTGGTATTTTCGATCACTGTTAAGTTATGGGAATAGTTAGCGATGGGATTTGTGTAATGGGTTGTACTTCATTTCTATATATTGTACAGATTTTTCTTAAAGATGAGGGAAGATGAGACATTTCTTTGAGAACGCTCACCACTGCTAGAACCTGAGTTCGGTGTTAGAGATTAAGTTTTCTCGGAAAAAAAGATTCTTAAAACTCTGAGGGGTAATGGAAGAGGAGCAAAATGTATGCGATGTCATCGTTAAATTTATAGAAAGCTAACATGAGGGCTAACATGGAAGCTAACATCCTGCTGCCATAATCGAAAAAAATCGATTTAAAAAGCGGAGAATTCCCGATGAGTGCCTTCACTAATTTAAGTACATCATTGCCATCGCAAGTAACTATAGATATCTCACTTCAAGGTCTAACTAATGAAAACGTAGCTGGTGAGGACAGCTATGCTGATATTAATGTCAAAGATAGTATTCTTAATGGTCAATTTGATGCCTACTGTGTAGACACAGATACCTTAGTTAATGCGAGAGAGAACAATTTAACAGCTCAAGTTTTTTCGATTTATGAGGAAATCCCCCCAGAGTTTTTGGGTGCTGTTGACAATCCTGACAACTTGGATGTAGTCGGTTGGATTATCAATCAGTCTTTTGCTGGTAAGGATAGCTCTGCGGTGGGTGATGACATCGGGACTTTTACCTTCAGTGACATTCAGGCGGCCATCTGGACGCTTTTAGGAGAAAGCTTTAATCCCGATGGGAATGATCTCCCTGATTTGGGTAATGATACAACTGATGTCAATGCCCCAGCCAGGGTGCAAAGGATCATTGACTTAGCATTAGAAAATGGAACAGACTTTGTTCCCGAATTTGAGTACACCACGATTTTTGGGGAACAGGTTATTGGAAAAGCGGGGGTTTTGCTGTTCCCTGATGAAAACACCACAGACGGCAATCCTTTTGATACACAGCCATTCATTATTGGGGTTGAGTTATCGAAATTAGGAGACTTTGTTTTTGAAGATCTCAATGCTAATGGGATTCAAGATGCTGGAGAGGATGGTATCGCTGGCGTAACCGTTAATTTGCTGGCGGATGTTGATGGAGATGGTGTGATTGAAGATGATGAAGTGATTCACACAACTACCACGGATGCTGAAGGAAATTATCATTTTGAAGTGATTGCTGGTGATTATAAAATCGAATTTGAACAGCCTACTGGTTTTGACAGTGTAAGTCCCTTCCAAGCAGGAGATGATGCTACTGTTGATAGTGATGCTAACCCCGAAAACGGCTTGATGTCTGAGGTGGTGGTTTTAGCTTCTGGAGAAAATAATCCTACCATTGATGCTGGTTTCTTCAACACTGTTGGTTTGGGAGACTTTGTTTTTGAAGATAGCAATGGTAATGGTATCCAAGATGCTGGTGAAGAAGGTGTTGAAAATGTATTAGTTAAACTGCAAAATCCTGATGGCACTGCTGTCTTAGATGATGCAGGTAATCCTATCACCACTACTACTGGTGCTAATGGAGAATATTCCTTCACTGGTTTAATTCCTGGGGAATATCAAGTCATGTTTGTTGCTCCTGAGGGCTTTGAATTTACCACCCCTAACGCCGGTGATGATGACACTGTTGATAGTGATGCTAACCCCGAAGACGGTACTACTCAAACCGTTGTCTTAGAGTCGGGTGACTTTAACGGTACTTTAGATGCTGGATTGATTGAACTTAACCCAGGCATTGACATTGAGAAACTCACTAATGGAATCGATGCTGATACCCCAGATGCAGCAGCAGAAATCATTGCAGGTGAGACAGTCACATGGACTTATATAGTCACCAACACAGGTGACGTTGCCTTTGATGAAAGTGAAATTGTGGTAACAGACGATCAAGAAGGATTTATTACCAACATTATTGATCAAGGGGATGGAGATGCTACCTTAGCTTCTGGTGAAATCTGGGTTTACCAACAAACAGGAATCGCTCAAGATTTGTTTACTGTTACTAACACCGTTATTGATTTTGAAACCGATGGTTTTGGCAATGCTTTATCCGCCGGTACCATTATCGATACGGAATACCAAAATCTCGGCTTAACTATCGCTGCTAGTCAATTTGGTGCGATGATCTTTGATAGTGCTAATCCCACTGGTGGCGATCATGATCTCGAAACCCCAGGTTATGGCCTAAACAACACCACAGCCCTCGGTAATATCCTGATTATTTCTGAAGATGGAGATAGCTCCGATCCCGATGATAATGCTCATGGTGGCAAAATTGCCTTTAGCTTTGATAACGCAGTCAATGTCAACTCCATTGACTTCCTAGATATTGAAGAAGCTGGTGGTCGAGTTTTCACCACTGATGTTGATGGTAATGTGACTACAACCTATATCTCTAACCCTGGTGATAATAGCTTCGATCGTTTAATAATCAACGACGATAATGTAGTCGAGATCGTAGTTCACTTGGTGGGCAGTGGTGCTATTACTGCTTTAGACTTTGACAGCATCAGCGATGGTATCTATAAGAATGTTGGTACAGTTGTTGCTGGTGATGTCACCGATGATGATCATTCTCACTACATTAACCCAGCACCAGAACCTGGTATTGATATTGAGAAGTTTGTCAATGGTATCGATGCCAGTGGTCCTGATGAGTATCCTGAGTTAGTTCCTGGGGATCATGTTACCTTTACTTATCATGTCACCAATACCGGTAATGTTGCCTTCGCAGCTAGTGATGTGATTGTTACCGACGACAATGGAACAGCCGATGACTTCTCTGATGACTTTAATCCTTATCAAGTTCTCGATGGAAAGTTCAATGTTGGGGATATTAACCAAAACAACATCCTAGATGCCGATGAAACTTGGAAGTATGCTCAAACCCTAACGGTTCAAGATTTATCGACTTCAGAAACCATTCGCATCGAAGCCGAAGATTTCCACTTATACAACTATGGGGTTGAACATAACTCTGATGCTTCTGGTGGTGAGTTGATTGCACTTTATGCTCATGATGGCCGTGCTTCTACTCGCTTTCATGGAGAAACCGGTCAATATGATGTGGTTGTGGGTTACTTTGATGAAAATGATGGTCATGCAAGGGCTAAATTTAAACTCAATGGACACACCATCGATCACTGGACTTTTGACGAACATTTAGGCTCTTATCTCCCTAATGCTCATACAGCTACCAGTCGTACAGTCGCCGAACATATCACCATTGAAAACGGTGACACCCTCACTCTCAGAGGGTTTGAAGATGGTTACGAATTTGCTCGTTTTGATTACATTGAGTTAATCAAAAAAGGCGATGCAGATGGCATTTACGAAAATGTTGCTACTGTCGAAGCGGGTGGTGTTTTTGATAGTGATATCAGTGGTTACACAAACTCTATCCCTGAACCTGAAAATCCTGGTATCGACATTGAAAAATTTGTCAATGGTATCGATGCCAGTGGTCCTGATGAGTATCCTGAGTTAGTTCCTGGGGATCATGTTACCTTTACTTATCATGTCACCAATACTGGTAATGTGGCTTTTGCTGCTGATGATGTCATTGTTACTGACGACAACGGAACAGCCGATGACATCTATGATGACTTTAATCCTTATCAAGTCTTAGATGGACACTTTAATGTTGGGGATGTTGACCAAAACAACATCTTAGATGCCGGTGAAATTTGGAAGTATGCTCAAACCCTAACGGTTCAAGATTTATCGACTTCAGAAACCACTCGCATCGAAGCGGAAGATATGCACTTGAGCATGGTTTCTGGTGGCGATGATGATGATGATGATGATGATGATGATGGTTATTCCAATGGCTATGTCAGAGAACATAATGACTATGCTTCGGGTGGTGACTTAATTAAAGTTCAAGGTCATTATGGTACTGCTTCAACCAAGTTTTATGGGGAAGACGGTAATTATGATGTGCTAATTGGTTATTACGATGAAAACGATGGTCATGCGACTATGGACTTTAAACTCAATGGACACAGTGTTGATCATTGGACTTTTAACAAAGATTTAGGGTCTTATTTACCTAATGATCACACCTTCACCACCCGCACTGTGGAACATATCCACCTAGAATACGGCGATACCCTGAGTTTCAAAGGTACTGTCGATGGCTACGAATATGCTCGTATTGATTACATTGAGTTAATCAAAAAAGGCGATTCAGATGGTATTTATGAAAACGTCGCTACTGTGGAAGCTGGTGATGTTTTTGATACTGATATTAGTGGCTATATTAATCCTGTAAACACCGTTGTTTAATGGGTTAATTGAGTGAAGTACCCTCCCGTTTAGATGGATGGGGCTTCCTCGGCTCAGACAATAAAAAAAGGACCGAGAAAAGTTTGTTTTCTCGGTCCTTTTTTGTTAATTATGAGAATATTAGGAGTAGGGGAAAACACAGTGTTAAACTCCTACCAATCACTCTTGTAGGGACATAATATTATTATGTCGTAATCGGTTCTTATCTATCATTCCTGATTGCTATAGTTGTTCAAACACGTTTGAGACACATGGAGTGTGAGCATCTTGCTCACTATGCTAATTATATTGTGTCTCATTTTTATCCTAATGTCGCCAGAATAGAGTTCTTCAATTTAACTAACTACAATCATGATATTACCCAACTAATTTTTTAGTGCTACTTAACTACTACGGTTAACTTCTTCTTGTAACCAGGGATCAACTACTTGTCCATCTTTACGTTTTAATTCGATCCTAATATTGGTTTTTAGCTCAGAATTAGCTGGCACGGGTTGAGGATGAAAAGAAATTTCATAAGCGTTGGGATCTTCCTTTTGCTCTCTTAACCAGTCTTGTACTTTTATAGCACAAAAAAAGGATTGTCCCTGGTCAAACATTCGAGATATCTGCATTTGCAAAGTATGGGGATTAATTCTAGGCATACAGTTTAACCATTGATAATATTTCCTCTTTCCATTGTAATCAATTGTTTTATCATTTCCCCTAACCTCATTTATTATTAACAAATGTGTAAGTTTAAGGATAATTGTTGACTTTCTGTGACTTTTATTTCTCTTTCATAGTTTATAATAAAAATTTCTTGTCCTTTTTTTGCTTTTCCTTGTTTATAATTATTCATGCCATATTGTAACTGCCAAGGAATAATCTTAAAGTCTTGAAAATATTTTTTAATCTCTTGAGAATCATCATAGGTAATTAACCATTGATGCTCACATTGTTTGATAGTATTAGCAAAATCCTGATGATTAAATGACGTATGTAAGTTGCCATCTTTTCCATATAATTTAGACTTCGTTGCTGTTAAATAAGGGGGATCTAAAAAGATAAACGTATTCTCACCTTCTTGGTTAACAACTTCCCGATAATCTAAGTTTGTAATATGAATTCCTGGAAGAATATATTGCAACTTTTCTAAACGCTCAATAGATGATTCTGTAAACCTTGTGTAAAAAGATTTCTCTGAATATCCTCCTGATTCAATTGTACCTGAAAAGGTGATTCTATTTAAAATAAAAAAACGAACGGCTCTATCAAAATCAGAGACTTTTTCGATATCAATTTTACTTAATTCTCTAAATAAATCTCTGCCATCTTTTCGAGTTGCTTTAATTTCTCGTAAGGTGTTTGCTAATGACTTTAAATCCGATTGAGCGACTTTCCAAAATAAGTATAATTCTGGGTTTAAATCATTAATCCAAATGTCAATATTAGGATGGATTTGTTTAATATAAATAAACATTGAACCGCCACCTACAAAAGGCTCTCGATACTCAGAAAAGTTAAATTTTTTAGGTAATTGTTCTTGTATTTGTTTAATGGCTCTTGATTTTCCACCAGGATATCTTAAAGGACTTTGAATCATAAGAGTTTAATGTGTTAAAATCTATCTTGAAAAATTAAGTTACCATGATTATGAACTTGGATTATATTATCATCAATTGAATAAGTGTAAGTACCATTTTTCCAGACAGATTCTCCTATTTTTTTCTCTTTACCTAAAAATAAGCAACCCGTTTTCTTAACACAACCATAATAGGTTCCTTTTTCATAATCTACGGTATATTGACCTTCATAGCCATAAAACGTTATTTTATTATAATTTTTCTTATTTTTTTGTCCTTGAATTACATCTTCAAAAATTATTTTATGTCCAGTTAATACCTTAATTTTATCATTATCAATTGAATAAGTGTAAGTACCATTTTTCCAGACAGATTCTCCTATTTTTTTCTCTCTACCTAAAAATAAGCAGCCCGTTTTCTTAACACAACCATAATAGGTTCCTTCATTATAATCTACGGTATATTGACCTTTATTGCCCAAGTAGGTAATAGTTTTAGTATCAGAATTTCTTAATAAGTAATTATTTTGGGCAGTGTGATTCATACCTTTATTGTGTATAAAATTATCTGGGGTAGATTCGCTCAATATATCTGCTTCTTTTTCCTGTTTCTCTAACCTTTTTTCTTCTAAATAACTGAATCTTTTAGAGATATTATGATCTGTATTTTCTTCAGGGATATTATCAATTGTTTTTTGCTTTTCTAGGGATGGAGATTCCGTTAATTTAGAACCCCATTCTAAAGGAGTATTTTTTGTGTTAAAATTATTGAATAAGCCTGCCAAAATAAGTGAAAGGGGAGCTAGAGTAATACCAAAAATTTTTTTGTAATTTACCATACCTACAAGCTTTTTTTCATGAGTTACGGGGAAATAATAATTCATTAAATTGTATTAAACCGTCGTTAGTCTAGCATAATCCAACCTGTATCATTGTTTGTTGCCAATCTCAATGTTATGAATTCATCACTAAATTAAATTAATATATTGAATAACATATAAACTAATAATAAGAAATTTTACAGCATAAAAATATAGTTTAACTAACAGTTAAAAAAAGCTTAAATCATGTCAAGAATTAATAGAAACCATTGCATAATTACTTGAAAACCGATCCGAGAGAGTCTATGGCTAATGTTCTTTGGCTGCAAGGTGGGGCCTGCTCTGGGAATACTATATCGTTTCTCAATGCAGAAGAACCCACCGTCGTAGACTTAATTACCGACTTTGGGATTAATGTTTTATGGCATCCATCCCTGGGTTTGCAATTAGGTGATGAACTACAACAATTATTACATGATTGTGTTAATGGCAAAGTCTCTGTAGATATCCTAGTCTATGAAGGAAGTGTCGTCAACGCCCCCAACGGAACCGGAGAATGGAACCGTTTCGCCGGTCGTCCCATGAAAGACTGGCTAACTGAATTGTCTAAAGTAGCTGGCTTCGTGGTTGCAGTAGGAGACTGCGCAACTTACGGGGGGATTCCCGCTATGGAACCCAACCCTAGTGAGTCCCTTGGGGTACAATTCCTCAAACGGGATAAAGGGGGTTTCCTAGGGGCTGATTATGTATCACAAGCAGGCTTACCTGTAATTAATATCCCTGGTTGTCCAGCACACCCTGACTGGATCTCTCAAATATTAGTGGCAGTGGCTACTGGAAGAGTCGGGGATCTCACCCTTGATGAATTCCACCGTCCCCAAACCTTCTTCCGAAGCTTTACTCAAACTGGTTGCACCAGGAATATGCACTTTTCCTACAAAGCAACCACCCAAGACTTCGGACAACGTACCGGATGTCTCTTCTATGATATGGGATGTCGTGGGCCCATGACTCACTCTTCCTGTAATCGTATTCTATGGAACCGTGTTTCCTCTAAAACCCGTGCAGGAATGCCCTGTTTAGGTTGTACAGAGCCGGAGTTTCCTTTCCATGACCTGAAACCAGGAACCGTCTTCAAGACGCAAACGGTGATGGGTGTGCCGAAAGAGTTACCCCCTGGTATTAATAAGAAAGATTATGCCTTAATGACGGTTGTTTCTAAAGATGCAAGTCCTTCTTGGGCTGGCGAAGATATGTTTACAGTGTAACCATCTGTAGGGGCGTAATAGATTATGCCCCTACTTTATGAAAATTTGACCATTCTTGAGAGTAAAACTATGCCAGTACAAAAACTAGAAATATCCCCAGTGGGGAGAGTTGAAGGGGACTTAGATGTTAGGGTTGATATTGAAGATGGCCAGGTGGTGAATGCCTGGACAAAAGCCGAATTATTTCGGGGTTTTGAGGTTATTTTAAAAGGAAAAGATCCCCAAGCCGGACTGATTGTAACTCCCCGTATCTGTGGTATTTGCGGCGCATCTCATTTAACGTCTGCGTCTTGGGCTTTAGATACGGCCTGGGGAACAGAAGTGCCTCGCAATGCGATTCTAGCACGGAACTTGGGGCAATTAGTTGAGACGATTCAAAGTCACCCCAGACACTTCTACGCTTTATATGCCATCGATCTAACCAATAAGAAGTACAAAAATAGTCCTTTCTACGAAGAAGCTTGTAAGCGGTTTAGTGCCTTTACTGGAACTTCTTACGAACTAGCCATCACCACCTCTGCTAAGCCGGTAGAATTATATGCCTTATTTGGTGGGCAATGGCCACATTCTAGCTATATGGTTCCCGGTGGTGTCATGTGTGCGCCCACCCTAACGGATATTACTAGAGGTTGGGGGATTATGGAATATTTCCGTACCAACTGGTTAGAACCAGTCTGGTTGGGATGTTCCTTGGAGAGATACGAAGAGATCCAAACTTATGAAGACTTCTTAGAATGGTTAGATGAGAGTCCTAACCATGCTAACTCCGATCTTGGTTTCTATTGGCGTATGGGCTTAGATATCGGTTTAGATAAATATGGTGGTGGTCCTGGCCGTTATTTAACTTGGGGTTATCTTCCCCATGAAGACAAGTATCAACATCCTACTATTGAAGGCCGTAATGCTGCGGTGATCATGAAAGGGGGTGTTTATGATAGCTTCACCGATCAACATCACATGGTGGACCATACCTTTGCACGGGAAAATACCAGCCATGCCTGGTACGAGGAAGGCACCGCAGACGTTCATCCTTTCGATCGCACCACTCAACCTAAGCATATCAATACCAACGACTATGAGGGTAAATATTCCTGGGCTACTGCTGTGTCTCACAAAGACTTAGGCCGTATGGAAGTAGGTTCTTTGGCCCGTCAATTAGTTGCCGGTGGTAAGCATGGAGAAAGCTGGCAACACCATGACGGTTTGATCTTAGATATGTTCAAGAAAATGGGTGGTCCTAGCATCCATCTCCGTGAGTTTGCACGGATGCACGAGTCCGTTAAACTGTATCGGGAAGTTGAAAGATGTCTGCGTGAGTTTAAGCTCAACGAACCCTGGTATATCAAGCCTACCGAAAAAGATGGCCGCGGTTGGGGTGGTACAGAAGCCAGTCGTGGTGCCCTTTGTCACTGGGTTGAAGTCGAAGGCGGTAAAATCAAGAATTATCAAGTCATTGCACCTACCACCTGGAATGTGGGGCCACGGGATGGTACACACACCAGAGGACCTATTGAAGAAGCGTTAGTGGGTATTCCTATTGAAGATACCAGCAATCCTGTAGAAGTTGGCCATGTAGCGCGTTCTTTTGACTCTTGTTTGGTTTGTACGGTTCATGCTCATGATGCGAAGACCGGCAAAGAATTAGCTAGGTTCCGGACTAATTAATATTGTTAGGGTGGGCATTGCCCACCTTATTTGTTTATGATTTTATTAGGCTAATGTTTAACTCCTCTAAACTCATGGACGATTTTCATGGGGAAGAAAAACCATAAGAAAACGATTCGTTCTTTAACAAAAAGGATTGAAGAACATCAAGAAAAAATTAGGCAAGAGTATGCTAAAGAATTACCCGATCAGGGACTTATTAATCATTGGCAAGCAGAAATAGCTGCTTTTGAAAAAGGAATTAAACAAGCTTATAAAAGATTAGATAGATAAATTATGCAACTAAAAGAACCTATTTTACCAATTAAAAACAACACTTTAAATCATTTACTTTCAGAATTATCTGAAGAATGTAATAAAGTTACTATTTTAATTAATCAATTACAATTATCTGAGATTACAGAAAAACAAAAAGCACAAATTTTAGCAGAACTATTAACAGCTACTATTCATTTACAAGTTCATTGTGGTGAAAGTTTTCAAGACTTGATTGCTGAAGAAATGGAAACTTTACCCGATGATGATGAAATGGATTAAATTAATGATGAATAAGTTAAGAGTATTATTATTGTATTTGATTTATCATGTTATAATGATTTCAAATAATTAAGGAATAAACATGACTACAATTACTCTTGAAGTTCCTTCTGAAATTGCAGAAGCTTATCAAGTTGCTTCCCCAGAAGAAAAACAACAAATTCAATATCTTGTTACTCTTTTACTTAAAAGAGAAGATGAAAATGATCTTGAATTCTTAAGAAAAATTATGGATGAAATAAGTGATAGAGAAACAAATAGAGGTTTAACCCCAGAAATTTTGGAATCGATTTTTAATGAAACTTTAGCTTAAATTTGTTATTATATCGGTATTAAATAATTCAAGGATAATCGTGTCAAATCTTAAGAAATCACCAATCAAATTTTATTTATATTTGTATTTTTCTTCATTAAGACAAATAGGAAGATCTTTAATATTACCAATTATTTCACAGGTTTTTTTCTTTCTGATTGTTTTGTTAGCAGCAAAAATACAGATATTTTTTATCTTTCTTTTTATTTTTATACAAATTTCAACATATTTATTTCTTTCCCTATCAGCATTCCTAGGCAAGTTAAACTGGGGTACTGTTGTGACTATTTGTTATGTTCCTTTCCCTCTAGTTTTTCCTCTATTTTTAGTTTTCCCTCTACTTTTACCTCTCGGTTTAATTTATATATTACTTAATCCTATTATTAAAAATCAAGATAAACATTTTGAATTATCTAAATATCCTAAGTTATCAATAGTTAGAATTTTTGCAAATAAGTTGGAACCAAAAAAATTATATTCTACTTATCTATTATTAATAACAACAGCAGGATACAGCATCTTAGGACTTTTATGGGACAAATTAGACATCAATATTTACTTTATACTTGGAGTCTTAATTTATGCTTCTCTACTTTACTTAAACACTTTTTTAGTTAACTTTAGAATCAAAAAAGGATTTTATGGAGGAAATGAATTTGAAGCAAGAGAAATCATTAACTTTATCGAAGAAAATTCAGAAACCATTGACTTTAGTGATGGAAACACTCCTAAAAAATTATTCAATGAGGAAGACTTAAAAGAAATAGAAGAAGAAATTATGCTCGAATTAAATGGTTTCCCTCAACCCAATATTTAACTTAATGATTGTATTCTTATTGTCAATTAATATTCAGAGTAAAAATTATGCAAAATTTCAGTTATATAGGAACAAGACTGATCAGAATATCTCTAAAATTTATCTTTATTAGAGAACCCGCAAGAACTTCATTAGGAGTTTTAATGGGAGTCTTATTACAAGCAATTATCACATTACTTAACCCGTTACTGAGTCAATATAATAATATTGTTGATTTTGCTTCCTTATCTATTTTTCAATACACAATTTTTGGCATTATTTTAGTTTATTTACCCTTAATTATCTCTTTTATTTTCTCAGATAAAACTCAAATTAATGATGAGTCAGTCGAAATGCTACTTAGAACAATTGACAGAATAAAAGAAGATGGAAAACTTACTGATGAACAAGTACAACCCTTATATTTAAAAGTTATTGAAAAAGTTGTCGAAAAAACACAACTCAAACAAGATGTACAAAAAGAACTCAATGAAATCAACCAAAATATTGCTCAACAATTATTAGAAGGTGAAACTAAACAAGAGTTACCTAGAGGATTTTTATGATCTTTAAAACAAAACAATATTTGCCTCCTATACAAAGATTATAAAATTATAAGAGTTGATTGATATCTAATACAAAGTAAGCGTTTTTATTGTTAATTTTAATAATAGTAGAACTAAGACAACGAATGTTGTTTTGAGTTAAGTACATCTCTGGTAAGGGCATAAAGACTGATTCAGGAACCCTCATAATAGAGGGAGGCGAATCAATCGGTAGTCCAAAAATTTCATTATTTTGATTTTTAATAACTAACATAAAACGAACTTCATTATTATCTTTATGCAGACAAATATCGGTTATTCCAAAAATACGATTAGCGACATCGATTACAATTAATTCCTGATCCTGGTAATTAGTTAAACTAATCCCAGTTCCTTGTGGATCACCGTAAACTTTACCCATTGTAATGACTTTTTGAATTACATCAATAGGTAGAGCAAATTGTTCTTTTCCTAATAAAAAGGTAATCATTTGTTGGCGTTTTTCCTGTTTCTTGGAAGTGAGGCGACGAGAACGACGAGGAGAATAAATAGTCATGATGGGGAATTGAGAATTGAGAATTGAGAATTGAGAATTGAGAATTGGGAATTGGGAATTGGGAATTTTATGAATTCATTAATTGTTGAATGGTGGCTAATAAATTGTTTTCTTTAAATGGCTTGGAAAAATAAGCAGAAGCCCCTAAATTCATGGCTAATTGACGATGTTTATCCCCACTGCGGGAGGTTAACATAATAACCGGTAAATGTTGAGAAACCAGATCAGATTTAAGATGAGATAAAAGGCCATAACCATCAAGACGAGGCATTTCAATGTCACTAATCACCAATTGAACCGTCGATCCTAAGCCCCCTTGCAGTTTATCTAAGGCATCTTGACCATCTTTCGCCTGTTCTACTCGATACCCTACTTTTTCCAGGGTTAATGCTAAGAAACGACGGACATTAATGGAGTCATCTACTACCATGATGGTTGGGACATCATGATCAGTATAAGTTTCTTCTAAGTCTGCAATAATGGGGGCTATTTTCGGCGCAAAAGAAGAATGAGAAGGATCGTCATTCAACCAATCTAATAATGCTGTTACATCAACCAAAGGAACAACGCGGCCATCTCCTAAAATGGTACACCCTGCGAACCCTTTGGACATTGGCACAGTACCTTCTACCTGACGAATGGTGACTTCTTGTTCCCCCCAATAACGGTCAATATTTATACCCACATAGTTTTGTCCTTGGGCAACCATTAACACGGTAGGTTGATCAATAATTGGCGTGACATCGGTGGGTAGAATGTGAGGGGGACGAGGAAAATTAAACCATTCTTTTAGGGTAATGATGGGGACAAGATACCCTTCCCAGTTCAACACGTCTTGGCCAGAACCCTTCATTAGCATTTCCGACTCAAATCGTACTATCTCTTCAATGACTGTATTGGGAAACGCTAACAACATTCCCCCACTTTCCACCAGTAACACTCGCACAACGGAAAGGGTAAAGGGAACGGAGATCGTAAATATGGTTCCCCTTCCAGGTTCGGTGTTGACTTGAATCTCCCCTTGAATGGGTTTTAAATTGGTATGCACCACATCCATACCCACACCTCGGCCGGATAAGTCTGTGACTTGGGCTGCGGTACTAAAACCAGGTTCAAAAATGAGGTCTAATAACTCTTTTATGGTTGCTTCTTCGAGATCCGCTTCACTTAAGCCCATGTCTAAGGCTTTGCTGCGAATTTTATCTAAATCAATGCCGGCTCCATCATCTTCAACAGTAATCACCGTTTTATTCCCCCGATAAGCTGCCGTGATGATGATGGTTCCCGTTTCTGGTTTACCGTTGGCCCGACGAATTTCTCTTGATTCGATACCGTGATCAAAAGCATTACGCAACAGATGCAATAAAGGATCGTTGAGGGCTTCTAAGACGGCGCGATCGACTAAAGTTGCACCCCCTTTAATCTTTAAATGCACCTTTTTCTCATATTGCAGTTCCATTTCTCGTAACCCTCTAGGGAACCGCCCCAATAAGTCAGAAATGGGACGCATTCTCAGTTGCGTGATGGTGGTTTGCATCAGTTTAGAGGTACGGGAAAAAGCGCGCGAAGAACTTTCTGTATCTTCTAAATTGAGTTGCAAGTCGCTGCTGACTTCTCGCAACTGTACCACTGTATCCATCATTTCTTGGGAGACGAGATGAAAATCGCTGTAACGATCCATTTCCAAGAAATCAAAATCTTGCACCAAGGTGCTAACCAGTTGTGGTTGTTCATTCCCTTGAGGGATTATTTGATCATAACCATTGCGTAAATGTTGATTGGAACGTTCTAGGATTTCGATGCGATCGCCTAATAATTCGATGAGATTACGGAGGCGTTGCAGTTGTAAATTTAACCCATTGCGTTCGATGGTTAGTTCCCCAAACATATCACTGAGGGTTTCTAGCTGTTTGACAGGAACGCGAATGGTTTCCTGGTTGCTATCTGGTTCTATTGCTTCTGTATCTGTGATCTTAGAAGGAGGGCTAATAACAGTATTGGTCTTTTGTTGGGGTTGATCTAAACTGGCAAAAAAGTCTTGTGCTTCTTGGGCAAACTCGTCAGTAGTAACATAAGATTTTAATATCTCAGGGGTCATCATAAGATCATTGGGTTCTTCCTCTACTTCTAATTCCATTGCTGCATTCACCTCCAGAGAAAGATCCGTAAACTGGGTTAAGTCTTCTGTAAATAAGGGTTGAGGCGATACCGCAGAGGAAAAACCAAAGGAAGCGGGGGCATCGTCTAACTCATCCAAAGGCTCAAAGGAATTGTCCCAACTATCTGTTTCAAGATCAAGTGGGGATGAGTCGAAAGCCGAGACATCCAGTTGAGCAGGAATCATCTCCCGTTGTCCAATCATCACCATAGCGTGCGATCGCCGCCATTCTTGCAGGGCCAAGGTAGCCACTTGGGGGAGATCATTCTCATCGGTTTCAATGGCTTGGCCAATGGACTTACAGAGGGAGGAAAAAGCGGGTAATTCTAACATTTGCCCCAACCCCTCTAACTCTTGTGCTGCAATGAGAAATTCTGCTCTTAAACAAGGTTGTTGGGGGTTGTTTAAAACCGATTCGAGACGGTTTAAACAAGCTTCGACTTCTGTTTGAAACATCAAGATCACCATATCTTGTTCCTCGTCTTCCGATAGCAGATTAACCGCATCTTCTGGTTGAGGATCACCCAAACGTTCGTATAATGCGTCCATAATGGGGTCAACGTTTTGTTGGAGCCAACTTGAGTCAATTTTGACCCCTTGACGGTTCCATTGGGCAATTTGTCGTAGGCGATCGACAGTGGTTAAAAAGAGGGTTTCTAGGGATTGATCAAGGGTTTTATCTCCTCCTGCTTTGAGGACTTTAAAGAAGTCTTCTAAGCGATGGGCAATGGTTGAGAGGGTTTGAAAGCCCATCATCGCCGCCCCCCCTTTAATGGAATGGGCTAAGCGCAGGAGACTATCAATTTTTTGACGACTTACTCCATGAGAGCCTAACCCCAATAACCCTGATTCAAGGTCATTAAAGTATTCTTCTGCCTCTCCTAAAAAATGTAATCTTACCTCTTGTTCTTTATCCTTAGCCATAATTTTTACTGCCAATATTAATAAGATTTTCTATATTTTTAATAAGAGTAATCAAGAATTAAGAATTTAATTGTTGCTAAATTCTTAATTCTGCATTCTAAATTCTACATTCACCCACAGCTAACTCACCTTAAAGGTCCCCACAGACTCCTGTAATTGTTGCGCAATAGTAACGGTTTCTTGGAGGGAACTGGAAACTTGACGGGAAGAATCTGAGGTTTTTTGGGAAATTTTAGCCACTTCTCCCATTAATTGGGTAACAGACTCCGAGGTATGGGCTTGGGATACGGTGGCTTGGGAGATAGACTCTAATAGTTCATCGATTTGACGAGAAACATCCACAATTTGTCCTAAACTGGCTTTGGTTTTCTCTGCTAAGCGAGTTCCTTCGACTACCTGAGTGGTACCTAGTTCCATCGCTTCAACCACTGCCGAGGTTTCTTGTTGAATACTCTCCACAATTTTCTCAATTTCTTTGGTGGCAGAGGCTGACTGTGCTGCGAGTTGTCCCACTTCTTCTGCAACTACCGCAAAGCCTCGCCCTTCTTCCCCAGCGCGGGCTGCCTCAATACTGGCGTTGATGGCGAGTAAGTTGGTTTGGAGAGCAATTTGATTAATTAAGGAAACCGCCTTAGAAATTTGTTGAGAAGACTCCCCTAACCGTTTTACTTTCTTGGTAGTTTCGGCCACGGTTTCTCGTAATTGGAAGATATTGGAGACGGTTTGTTCCATGTCTGCTCCCCCCATTTCTGCCGTTGTCGAGGCGGTTTTTGCCACTTCTGCTGCTGCTTTGGCATTATCTGCCACCGCTTGAATAGAATAGGTCATTTCTTCGACAGAATTAAGGGTTTGACTAATCTGAGAGGCTTGGGTTAAGGCAAATTCAGCTAATTCTTGGATGGACCCTTCATTACTACTAATAGAGGTATTCACCTGGGTAGCAGTGGTTTTTACCTGACTAACCACATCTCGTAAACTTTCTACAATGGAGTTAAAGAAGTCAGCTACAATGCCAATTTCTCCGGCACTGATATCCGCTCGCACGGTTAAGTCACCTTCGGAAGCCCCTTCTACTTCGCCTAAGAGTTTAGCCAATTCTCGTTGTAGGGTTTCAGAGCGTTCTTTTTCTTGTTGAGCAATTTCTTCTTGTTGACGGGTATATTTTGCTTGTTCTTCTTGTTGTAGTCGGGCTGCAGTTTCTTGTTCCACTAATAAGTCTTGAATCTGTTGCGCCATAGTATTAATATTGGTTCCTAGTTGGGCAATTTCATCCTCTCCTACCACGGGAAGCCGTTGCTCCAAGTCTCCTTCTCCCAATTTTTTGACCACTTCGCTGGATTCTAAAATCGGACGGGTGGCACGGTTAGCAACAATAACCGCAACAAAACCCACCATCACCGCAGTGGCTGCTGTTCCTAATAAGAAAAATAGTCCAAGTTGTCTTTGGGGCGCAAAAGCAATCTCTGGTTTAGTAGAAAGAATCGCCCGCCAATTTAGATCCGGCAAGCCTTCAACTTGAATGGGTGGGGCGTAGGCAATGAGTTTGTCAGCATCGAGTTTTAAATTTTCAGCTAAGGTAACGATCGCTTGATTTTGTTGTCTAAGTTGTTCAATTTTCGGGAAAATCTTAGCCGCGTCAATAGCTTGGAAACCTTCTTTTTTAGATTCTACTTCTGCCCCAGTGGTCAACTTATTGACCACATATTCCCCTTCTGGTCCGAGGAATACCTGCCCATCTCCATTGACTAAATAGAAGGTTTGCCCTTCGGTTTTATAGTTTTTAATCACTTCTTCTAGGTGTTTAATGGGCATACGGGTGCGAATAAATCCAATGGGTTGTCCTGTGGCAGGATCTTTAATGGTGGAGGCTGCATAAACGTTAAAGGTGCCTTCGGTGGTGGAAATAGAGGGTTGACTTAAGACTGCTCCATTAACTTTTAAGGCTGCTTGTACATAGGTTCGATTAAGATGATTTTTTAAAGGGGTTCCTACTGTTTGTGCTACTACATCCCCTTTCATATCAAAAACGGCAATACTATCGTAAACACCGTAAGCTTTTTGCATCTTGATTAAGGCGGCATCTTTTTCTGCCCTGGTAGCAGTTTCTCTCCATTGGGGATGGGTGAAAATATCCAACTCAGCCATGGCTTGAATGTCCCCGAAGTGGTTCTTCATGTACACATGAATTTTGTCTTGCAACTCGGTTACATTAGTAATTTTATACTTTTCGAGTTGGTTATAAATGGACTTATTGGCGAAAGTATAGGTAATCCCACCGACGGCCATAATTGGTAGGGTTCCAATAGCCATGGCTAACAAGGTGGCTTTCGCCCGAATACCCCAACTCCTTCTCTTGGTTTTCTGAAGGGATTGAGGTTTGTCTTCGGCTAGGATTTCAGCAGTGTCTTCTGGGTTTAACTCTACTTCTGTTTCAATAATAATTGCTTGTTCTTCAGAGTTAGATTTAAGGTTGCCGTTATTAGTTGAGTTGTTTTGGTTATTGTTAGTAGCACTCATAGTTTAATTCCTCAAAAATAAGTTATCAAAAATAATTAAAGTGAACTGTGTTTGCTTCTTAATGCAAAGTGGGAGTGTTCAGAATGGCTTCGGAGTCTAAAATTAGTAAAATTTGTCTTTCTTGAGCAATACAACCCTTTAAATAAGGGATTAAACCGACTTCAACTGTACCAATGGGGGATTGTATTTTTTCAGGGGGAAAACGGGTGACTCCTTTGACTTTTTCTACCGCTAAACCTAAGGCTTGTTTCCCTTCACGAATAATGGCGATTGAATATTGTTGGACATCTGGTTTTAATGGAGATAAGTCCAGTAATTTTCCTAAATCCACAATCCAAAAAATACGACTTCTTTGATTTAATAAGCCCAAAAAACAAGGAAGCATATTGGGCATAACTGTTAGACGGTTGGCAGTAGTAATTAGGACTTCTTGCGTTGTTTTCATGGGTAATAAAACTTGAGTTTTACTATCAATCTGTAAATGTAGATACGGATCACCCTCTGCCTTTTTACTGGATAAGGCTTGGGTTTCCATCATAGTAAAGTTCATATAATGTTGTGCAATTTTTTAGTTACTAATAAAATGAATAATTAACAATTTTTGGTCAACAATAATTATTAATTATTCATGCTCAATTATGAATTATTCTACGGAACGTACCGCGCGTACTAACTGTTCTTTATTAAAGGGTTTTGTAACATAAACATCTGCCCCTTGTTTCATAGCCCACATCCGATCTAAATCTTGATCTTTTGAGGTACAAACTACGATAGGTAACTTGTTGGTATTGGGGTTTTTCTTGATACTGCGACATAATTCTAAACCACTCATGCCAGGCATCACTAAGTCAGTGATAACAACATTAGGTTGATGTTGTTCAATTTTCCCCAGAGCATCTTTAGCGTCAGTGGTGGCAATGACAGTGTAACCACTATCTTGCAAATACCCACTAATTAGCTCCATTTCTGACACTGTATCTTCAACAACTAAAACTTTAGGCATGGGTAAATATCCTCAAAAAGAACTGTCTTAACTTATGGGTTGAAAAAGTTTATTACTCTTAGCATTCCCATAATTGTCAGAAAAAGTTACACCATTGTCTTCAAGTTGTTTAAGATTAGGTTAAGTAACGAAAAACCATATTTAATAAGTCGGATTGAGTGAAGGGTTTTGTTAAATAATCTGATGCACCAGCTACCCTGGCTTTAGCCCGATCAATTAATCCTCTATTTCCCGTTACCATAACAATAGGGGTTTCTTTAAATAGATGATGATTTCTAATTAGTTGACACAGTCTATAACCGTCAATATTGGGCATTCCTACATCTAAGAGTATAATATCAGGTTTAAATCTAATTATTTCTAATAACGCTTTTTTAGAGTCATTGATAGCTTGAATTTCTAAGTTTTTTTTATCAAGAAAGCGGCCAATTTCTTTTAAAATTGTTGGACTATCATCTACACAGATTAATTTATAATTTTTCGTTGTATTAACACTAGGAAGATTGATTAAATTATTATCTTTAGGTGAGGATTGAACTGATTTTTTATCTACTTTTATTTGAGGTAGTTTATCAAAAGGAGCTTGTGGATCTCTTAAAATTACAATCCTATCTTGGATAAACTTATAAACATACTGAGCAATTTTGATCTCATCTTGGTTAGTTAATACTGCCAATTGTCGAAAACTAAATCCTTTTAAAAGTTTACTAAATTTTTCGATCTGTTGAGGAGATATTTTACCTTCACTTTGATTTTTACTGAAGAAATAAGGACGTTGTTCAGGGGAAATTATTACGGGAGCTAGTGCTTGCCAAGCCTCTATTTTATTTTGGCAATTTATCAGTAATTTCTTGGTATTTAATCTTCCTAAGTGAGAGTATAATTCAGTATTTTTTATAAATTTTAAATTTGCATTCTTTAATAATAAGAATGATTCAAAAACTTCTTTAATGAGGCATTTTACTAATTTTAAACCTTGAGAATCTTCTAATATTTTATTTTCTATGAGCCAAACAATAGCTTGATATTCAGGGGGCAATGTCTCACTGCTTTGACTTTCATTTTCAAACTTTAATCTTACTTCATTTCTTATTGAATTTGTTAAGGTAGATAGATGGTAACTGAAACGACGTAAATGCCTTTCTAAACGCCCAAAAGAATCAAGGGAATGGTTAGCATAAATAATTTCTCCTGAATGGAAATAAAGTCTCCAAGTCACTGAATTATAGGAAACTACTAAACAGCCTGTGGCTTTAACTTTTCCAATTTTTGCTAAAATTTCACTGGGGGAAAATTTGGGTGATTTTTCGATTAAATTCACAGATAACCCTTGATAATTTTTAGTATTCATAGTAGAGGTAATAACTGATCTCAAAAAACACAATTAACTTTCTAAATAAAATCAGAAGCACTTCAAAATTAAAAATATTGACTCTTTTATCAATGGATAATTAATTAATTCGATTTAAAACCCCTCCTTGAAAAGATAAAAAAGTAACAAGAATTACTTTATTCCAATTCTCCTATTGGGTAGAGGCAATTATTCATTATCCATTGTCCATTGTCCATTATTGAAACTCAGTCATAATTGAGAATTTTTGAGCAAGGGTAAGCTCAAAGCAGCAATATTGCTTATAAATATGGATACTACTTTGATTCTCTACCCTGACAACAGATTACATCAGAAATTTCGTTGACCGTACTCTAATGTCGAGTTACTATCTATATTACAGTGTTTATAATTATAAGACTTCGGTAATTTTACAGACATTTTTCATTTTCTCTTTAAGCTATCTTTTGTTTATATGAGCAGTCGGACATAAATAAAGTCCACTGTGTAAATATTTGTAAACGAAGTCTTTACCCTAGTTTTGCCTCCCGCTCCGATGCCCTGGCAACTGCGCCCGTAGAAGGCGCATTAGCTAATTACTGCTTTCTACCACAACAGCATGGGAACTACGATATGTCGAATCTAGAAATATTTAAACGTAAAATAGATACAGCCGAAGATTTACAGTCTGTTGTAAAAACGATGAAAGCATTAGCTGCTGTGAGTATTCGTCAGTATGAAAAGGCGGTTATTTCTTTAGAAACCTACGATAAAACCTTAGAAATTGGCTTACAAATTCTTTTGAAAAATGATCCTCAAATATTATTAAATACCGAAAATAGCAGCACAATAAAACAACATTTAGGCGTGGTTATTTTCGGCTCAGATCAAGGAATGTGTGGTCAGTTTAATGAGAAAATTGCTAACTATAGCATTGAAAAAATTAAAAGTTTACATATTTCTAAAAATCAACTAATATTGTTGACGATTGGCTTAAGATTAGCTGATCGTTTACAGAGTTCAA
>JASJEA010000007.1 GCA_030064935.1 Crocosphaera sp.
AAAAGGCAAAAATTGAGCTATCAGGGGTCAGTGTCACCGATATTAATCTCCCCTTCATTACTGCGACCGAAGACGGTCCTAAGCACCTAGAAACCCGTCTGACACGCCCTCAATTAGAGGATCTCTGCGCCGACTTGGTGAGTCGTTTGACTCGTCCCATCAAACGGGCCTTAAACGATGCCCGATTAAGCCCCGTACAAATCGATGAAGTGGTGTTAGTGGGTGGGGGAACCCGAATGCCCATGATTAAAGCCTTGGTGCGGAGTTTCATCGACAAGGAACCCAACGAAAACGTCAACCCCGATGAAGTGGTCGCAGTTGGGGCTGCCATTCAGTCCGGTATTTTGGCCGGAGAAGTGAAAGAAATCTTACTATTAGACGTGACTCCCCTTTCCTTGGGCTTAGAAACCATCGGTGGTGTCACCAAAAAATTAATCCCTCGTAATACAACGATTCCCGTCCGCCGTTCCGATATCTTTTCCACTGGGGAAAATAATCAAACCCTGGTAGAAATTCATGTGGTGCAAGGGGAACGGGAAATGGCCAAAGATAACAAAGACTTAGGGTTATTCCGTCTGGATGGCATTCCCCCCGCCCCCCGTGGTGTTCCTCAAATCGAAGTTACCTTTGATATTGATGCTAATGGTATCCTCAATGTCACCGCTAAGGACAAAGGAACCGGTAAAGAACAATCTATCAGTATTACTGGAGCTTCTACTCTGCCCGATACAGAAGTGGATCGCATGGTGAAAGAGGCAGAAGCTAACGCCAGCGCAGATAAGGAACGTCGTGAGAAAATTGACCGCAAGAATCAAGCTGACTCTTTAGTGTATCAAGCTGAAAAACAACTCAATGAGTTAGGAGATAAAGTTCCTGCGGCAGATAAAACTAAGGCAGAAGGGTTAATTAAAGACCTCAAAGATGCGATCGCTCAAGATAATGATGACCAAATCAAGTCTTTAACCGAAGAGTTACAACAACTGCTTTACAGCATTGGTAGCAGCGTTTATCAACAAGCGGGTGGTGCCCCTGGTGCAGCCCCTGATGGTGATGCTGGTACACCTCCGGGTGGTGGCTCTTCTGATGGTGGTGATGATGTGATTGATGCGGAGTTTTCTGAGTCGAAATAATCCCCACTATTTAGAATAGTTGTGAGAAGCATCTTCAATGTAAGATGCTTCTTATTTTGTAATATTTTATAATACATTCTATAAGATCAACAAAGCTCTTGGAAACTGCACTTATAGTAAACTGCATATATTGGTTAATTTTAGGTTAATAAAAAATTAGCAAAAGATAAAGCTTTAGTTATCCAAACTAAATATATATACTTACATATATCTTGCTTCTTGTCAATTGTAATATCTAACTAAAATCATATTATTACTTACACAAATTTACCAAAATATAATGATGTATATCATAGATGAAATTGCTTATGGTATAGGTAAGCTATTAGTTGTTCTCTATATTTTCTTTATTTACTTATGCCGAAAAATATCCCAAAAGATACTCAATCTTTATATAGTATTCTGAGTGAAGGCAAATATTCAGGTTGTATTAAAATAAGTAATCCTATCCATCAGTGGATTAGCTGGGAAGTATACTGTAACCATAATTATATTTATTATGCCACCAGCAGTATCGGTCAACAAGAAAGATTAAAATGTTTATGGAAATATTTTCTACCAAATTTTTCACCACCCAGTTCATTTTTTACTGTTGGTGACTATGAAATTTTTACCAACTGGTGGCAAGAAAACAATTTGCATTTACCTTTACTTCAAAGGCTAATTTCTAATCTCACTCAGGAAGCTTTAACCCATGCTTTAAGCATTGATTCTCCTCTTATCGAATTTTTACCTAATCAACAACTCTTATCTCCTGTTACTTTCTTCTCTTCTCAAAAAATGGCAGAGAGTGCTTATTTAAGAAGTAAGAAATGGAAACAGTACAGCTATCAAAATATTAGCCCATTTCATAGGCTATATTTAAACTCAGACAAAACCCATCAATTTTATCAACTTTGGAAATCTAATCATAGTTCATATTCTGAAAAAAGACCAAGAATTTCTTTCTGGTTATCGAATTTATCTGAAAAATATTGTCTTTATGAATTGGCAGCAGATCGAGGTATTTTACCCTTGAAATTTATGAAGGATTTTCAATATTTATTTAAAGAAAATATTATTGAATTTTTGGATTTTACTGATGTCAATTTAAACAGAAGCAAAGAAACAATAAGCAATCCCAAAAAAGTCAAAGAATCCTTTTCTAATGATTCTCCTATTATTGCTTGTATTGATGATAGTCGCACTGTTCAAAAACACATCAAGAAAACTTTAGAATTGAGCGGCTATCAAACCTTGAATTTAACTGATCCGACTTTATGTTTAACGACACTAGCAAGATATCATCCTAGTTTGATTTTGATGGATATTAATATGCCTCAAATCAATGGATATGAACTTTGCAAAATCTTAAAAAAGTCTCGTAAGTTGAGCGAAATTCCTATTGTTATGTTAACAGGAAGAGATGGTCTTATAGACAGAATACGAGCAAAAAGATTCGGGGTAGAATATTATTTAACCAAACCCTGTAATCCTAAAGAACTAATAGAAGTGGTTAATAATTTAACATCAGTAAAATCAATAAATATTTCTGATAACTCTTCTGTTAATTCAGGCTGATTAACCATTTTATAGACATTATTTATTATTGACGAGGTAAACTAATGAAAACAATTTTAGTTGTGGAAGATACTCACTCTGAAAGAAAATTAATTTCTGCATTATTAAATCATGCTGGTTTTATTACTGCTGCTGCTTCTAATGCTAAGTCTGCCTGGGAATGGCTAGAAAATAATACCTTTCCTGATTTAATTTTGTTAGATATTATTATGCCAGAAGAAACAGGTTTAGAACTATGCAGAAAAATTCGCTTAAATCCTAATTGGAAAAATATTCCTATTGTTTTTTGTAGTTCAAAATCAGAGGAATTTGATCGTTTTTGGGCACTACGTCAAGGAGGTAATGATTATATTACTAAACCCTTTGCACCTCAACAGTTGATTGATGCTGTTTATAAGTATATTGGTTCTTAAATAAAATGAAAAAAGATTATTTTAGTATCGAGTTATCCCAGTCAAACTTTTTGGCTTTACCCTTAGAAAATATGGGAACTGTTCTACAAATTGACCCTGAAAAAATTTGCTTAATTCCTGGGATTTTGCCGGAATTATTAGGAGTAATTAATTATCAAGGCTCTTTGTTATGGGTATTAGATACTGATCAATTTTTTAACATAGAATCAGACTTCTCCTCTTTTCAAAAATCTTTGACAGCTATTATTATGAAATCTACTATTCCAGGAACACGCAAAAAAGTAGCTTTAATTGTCAAAAAAATACAGGGTGTATTAAGTTTAACGAATCAAGCAAAAATACTTTCTACTCACCACAATTTCGCAAAATACCAATATTTTTTAGATTCAATTGTCATGAATAATAATACAATTGTTGGTATTTTAGACACCGATAAAATTCTCAATAGTTTGCAAAATAAAGTGGATTAATAATTCATTTCTATTCTTCTTAAATATGGATTAAAGAACATGGTAAATTTTGATAAAAACAGTCTATCTTCTCAGGAATCCTTAGATAGTGATTCTTCCAATCGTATTACTTTAGAAAGTGTTAAAAGTGATGATTCCTTAACTAAAATAATCGAAGCTAGTAACCTAGAAAAGCTCGGTGACATTGATGGTGCTATTCTTCTCTATCGTCAAGTTATGGAAAATGATCAACAGGGAACTTATAAAGCAATTGCTGAAAAAGCATTAACTGCTCTAAAAAATGATCATAGTTTGGCTCATGTAGATCATAATCAAGAGCAAATAACATCCCCAAAAAATTCCCCTGTAAACTTTAAAAAAAAGTTTTTAAGACGGTTTTACAATTTACCGATTCCAACTAAACAATTGGGAATTTTATTAATTTCAGAAATTGGATCTATCTTAACTGTAGTAGGAGTTGGAGCAGTTTTAATTATTAGTAATGGTCGATTCCAATTAGTGAATCAGGCAAAATCTGAACTACAAGTTGCTGAGATCAACTATAATTCAAAAATTGAGCAAATGGCACTGACTTTTGATAGTCAAGCCAATAATTTTGCTATAGTTGAAGGTGCTGAAAATAAACAAGCAACTGGAACAATTTTGACAACTTTATCCAATGAAATTTATAAGCAAAAAATAGAAATAGCGACCTTAGTAGATAAAAACGGAATAACAATTGCGACTGGAAATATTAAAATAAATGATAACTTATTTGATCCTCATGGATTGGTAACTAAGGCTCTAAAAAATGGAAAAAAGAGTCAATTTACTGAAATTATTTCCTATGATAATTTAGCACAAGAAAATAGACTCACAGCCAAAATATTAGCTGAAGATATGGGGGCTGATCCTAATACTAAACCGAATTTTTTAATCCGTTATACTATCACCCCGGTTCGTAATGGAAAAGCTGAGATTGTGGGGGCTTTAATCTCTGGAGATGTGGTAAAATCTCCTATAGTTAATAATACTTTAACGGCATTTGATAATGGTTATAGTGCCATTTATTTATACGATCAACAGCAAGAATTTAAGTTAGTCACATCTCAATTAATTCGTCCTGATGGAAATCTAATCGGAAATCCTAACTTATCAAATCAACAATTATTAGAAAAAGCTATCGATGCTGAAGGAGAAACAGTTACTAAAGTAGTTAATATTGACAACAATACTTATACAGTTGCAGCCAAAGCACTATTTAATTTTGAAAATCAACCCGTTGGCGTTTTACTGAGAGGAACACCTCATAAAGCTTTAAATGCTTTAATGCAACAAAGTTTAATCCTTCAAGGAATTACCGCAGTCTTGGCTATATGTGTCAGTATTATTTTAGTTAAATTATTGAGTCAAACAATTCTTAAACCCCTTAAGACATTAAGAGAAACAACCCTAGAATTTTCTGAAGGAAATCGTCATATTAGAGCAGAAAAATTTGGTGATGATGAAATGGGAGAATTAGTCACCACCTTTAATACAATGGCTGATAGTATTGTTGCTTCAGAAGCACAGCTATCTGAATCTGCTCAACAACAAGAAGTAGAAGCAGAAAACCAACGACAAGCTAGGGAAAAACTACAACAAGACGTGATTCAAATGTTGTTAGAAATTGAAGAGGCACAGAAAGGAAATTTAACAGTTGAAGCTCAAGTCACAGATGGTGTGGTTGGTTCCGTAGCTGATGCTTTTAATATGACAATTCGGAGTCTTCGTCATTTAGTTTCCCAAGTTCAAACTGTTTCTTCTGAAGTCAATCTTTTAGTATTAGAAAAGGAAACAGAAGTCCAACATCTTTCCCAAGCCGCTATTAATCAGGCTCAAGAAATCAATCAAGTCTTTGAAGGGGTTGCTGATATGAATAATTCCATTCAAAATGTAGCAAACTCAACCCAAGAAGCAGCCAATATTGCTAAACTTGCACGTCAACAAGCCCAACAAGGAGACGTTGCTATGAATCAAACAGTCAATAGTATTCAAAAAATTCGCTTTTCAGTAGCCGCAACTGCCAAAAAATTGAAAAAATTAGCAGAATCTTCTCAAGAAATTTCTCAAATTGTTACGATTATTTCTTCTATTTCTGAGAAAACAAATGTATTAGCTTTTAATGCCTCTATTGAGGCAGCTAGAGCCGGAGAAAATGGGGAAGGATTCAAAACAGTTGCGGATGAAGTTAGCCGTTTAGCAGCTAAGGTTACCAATGCAACACAGGATATTCAACACTTAGTAGAAACCATACAAGAAGACACTTCCTTGGTGTTAGAAGATATGGAAAATAGTACCACAGAAGTTGTAACAGGAACTCAATTAATTCGTCAAACACAAGATATTTTGCAAGGGTTAGCTACTACTAGCGAAAATATTGATGATTATTTAGAAAAAATTACGCAGAATACCACCGCTCAAAGTCATGTTTCTCAACACATTAACGAGAAAATACACGAAGTAGCACTGATTTCTGATCAGACATCATCCCAAGCTGAAACTGTGGTTGATTCTCTGGAAACATTAGTGGATAAAATTAAGGTTTTACAAATGTCTGTAGAAGAGTTTCGTTTACAATATTAACACTATTCTTATTTTAAAATGGGGACAAAAAAATGAACTTTGAATTAGATGAACTTACCCTTGCAGAAATGACAAAAGAAGCGCGTCAGTGCTTTTTAGATGAAGATGCCCCACATTATATAATTACGTTAGAAAAAGAGACAAAAAAGGGCTATAAAAATGCAAACTTTACAGAATTATTACGAGCAGTACATTCCTTGAAGGGGGGTGCTGGTATTGCTCAGTTATCAAGTTTAAGAGAATTAGCTCATCGTTTTGAGGATGTCCTAGTATTCCTAAAAAAAAATCAGCATTCTGATAATCAAAAGGGATGGAACTTGTTAGAATGGACTGTAGATGAAATTACATTTTTGCTACATCAAGCTCGTACTCATAAAGAGGTCTTTGCCGATCCTCATTTATTAAATGATTTGGCAGATTTTGTGATAACAGATTGTCCTCCAACTGATATAATAAGCTACCAAGACTCTTCTCAAGAAAAGTCATTTTTAGAATTAGCTCTAGAAAGAGATTTAGAAAGATGTTTAGCAGAAGTTGAACAACTATCTAAACAAGATTCACCTAGTTTTATACAAGAAAAAGTTATCAATTTTTATGAGGAATGTTTATTATTAGGTGAAACCTTAGAAATACCTTGGCTACTAGATCAAATTGATCCTTTAGAAGAAATAATTAAAAAGGTTCCGGCTCATTATTTATTAGACATTGTTAAAAAATTAATCCTGGAAATACGTCAGAAATCCAAAGATTTTTTGGCAAATAATTTAGATAGAGAATCTGATAATGAAACCCAAAATATTGAGCCTCTTGTAGAGACAAGTGAATCCTTATCATCTAATCTAGAACAAGAAAATCATCAGATTATTTCTGATTCAACAGAAGAAGTAGATTTGTTATCTCATTTACGAATTCCAGTAGAAAGATTAGAAAGAATGACCAATGAAGTAGAAGAATTATTAGTAACAAGAGAAAAATTAAGATTACGACAACAACAACTAAGTCAAGTTACGAGAAAAATAAGAAAAATATCTCGTCAATTTGAACCTATTCAAGAACAAGTACAGAATTTTTATGATCAATTAGCAATTAATTCTGTTTCTATTTCTTCAGACAGTAATAAGGAATTTGATAACTTAGAACTAGATCGTTATACAGGTATTCATAGTAGCTTACAAAGCTTTCAAGAATTAATGCTACAATTTCAAGAAAATTATGCTGATCTTAACTTGATTAATCAAGATATGTCAGATAATTTAGATGTATTTGATAGTAATATTGATGAACTTTATGGTAATGTTACAAAATCTCGATTAGTTCCTTTTAAATTGATTGCTCAAAGATTTTTGCCTCAAGTTCAATCTCTTAATCGTCGCTATAATAAATTAGTTAACTTCTCAGTTGAAGGTGAAAATGTTTTAATTGATCAACTGTTATTAGAACAATTACAAACCCCCCTAACTCATCTTATTAATAATGCTTTTGATCATGGTATTGAATCAATTTCAGAACGATCAATATATCAAAAATCAGAACAAGCCAAGATTGTTTTAACGGCTAACATTGAGAACCATGAATTACAAATTACCGTTAGTGATGATGGCCAAGGTATTGACCTATATAAAGTCTATGAAAGAGCAAAAAGTAAAGGATTCGTTTCATCAAAATTAACCTTTGATAAATTATCTCAAGAAACTATCTTAGATTGGATATTTCATACTGATTTTTCTACGATAGAATCACCTAGTGAACTATCAGGAAGAGGAGTAGGTTTAGACATTGTTCGTAATAAGATACAACAACTAAGAGGAACCATTAAAGTTGAGAGTAAACTCCATAAAGGAAGTAAATTCATCCTCAATATACCCCTTGATCTCAACTTTACTTCTCTGTTTTTAGTTCGATGGCAACATCGTCTTTTGGCTGTTCCAACCTCTAGTGTTTTAGAAACAATTGCCGCTTCAGAATTGATTTTGGAAGATACAAGTGCTGCACATATAAAGTGGAGAAATCAATTAATTCCGGTGTTGAAATTATCTGAATTATTATTCAATAATACGAGTCATAATACATTTGTTAAATCTCAGGTTGGAATCATACTCCAAGGTTCTTCTACACCTTTTTTAGTTATGGTAGATACTCTAATTAGTGAAGAACAACTTTTAGTTAAACCCTTTGATAATACTGTCATTGTTCCTAATTATTTACTCGGTTGTACCATTTTAGGAGGAGGGGAAATTGTTCCCGTTATTTTACCGCAAGCATTCGCTCTGTCATCACCAACAACATCTCCTTCATCTAGTCAGCCAAATAGACAAAAAATAATTGATAAATACGGTACTATTTTAGTAGCAGAAGACTCAGTTGCAACCCGACGTTTACTTCAAAAAATTCTAGAACAAATCGGTTTTAATATCATTGTTTGTCGTGATGGACAAGAAGCATTAGAAAAATTAGAACTGCATCAAGGAGGAATTGATCTGGTGATTTCCGATGTTGAAATGCCTAAAGTGAATGGCTTTGAATTATTGGAAACTATACGCTCTCATGATAATTGGCATCATATTCCTGTGATTATGGCAACATCTCGTACGGGTCAACGTCATCGAGAACAAGGCATTAAATTGGGTGCTAATGCTTACTTAGGTAAACCTATTTTGCCTAAAGTTTTATTAAAAACTATTCAACGTTTTGTGAATATTAATGATATAAAAAATTAATATAAATCAACTGCACTCTACTTGATAAATCTCTTCTGCAACTCGTTTTAAACGTCTGAGTTGTGCTTTCATATCTTTTTTCGTCCAAGACGCAGCAAACTGATTAAACCCCCAACTAACCAGAGGGTTAGGAATATCAAATTGAAAGCGATTAATTAATTGTGTTCCCTGTTGTGTAGGTTTGCATTCCCAGCGATCGCATCCTTTAAAAAAGCCATTAAACTGCCAAACAATTAACCCTGGTTCTCTTTCGATTACCTGACTAATTAAGGTGGGATTAATAGGAGGAATTTGAATCATAAAACGACTTCTTCCCCCAATTTCTGTACTCCATTCTCGGATGGGTTCACACTTTAATGCCGGGTTTAGCCAACGGTGCATTAATTCTAAATCGGTAATACAACGTTCAACAATGGTGGCACTGGCATTAATTGAAATGGTTTGTTCAAAAACTTGGCTTGAAGACATAATTAGGTGGGTTGAAGGAAGTTAGAAGTCGGAAGTCAGGAGAGGGTTAATATTATTAAGCCTCTACAGAAGTTATTTTTGCCTTAAAAAGACAGGTTTTAGATCCTATTATCTCGACAAAAGTTAGTTGAGCCTATGCGGTTATAGTGTACCATCAATAATAAAATAGAGAAGATATAATCATGAAGGGACTTTGGTTAGAAAATCAGCACTTACAGTTAAAAACTGATTTACCCATTCCTGAACCCAGTCAAGAGGAAGCTTTAGTTAGAGTGTTGCAAGCAGGAATTTGTAACACCGACATTGAGCTATTGCGGGGTTATTATCCTTACCAAGGTATTCTTGGTCATGAATTTGTTGGTGTGGTAGAAAAAGGCCCCTCTCATTTAATCAATCAACGGGTTGTTGGTGAAATTAATGCGGCTTGTGGTCATTGTCGTTTTTGTGTTGCAGGATCTCCCACCCATTGCGAAAATCGTACCGTTTTGGGTATTGTTAACCGTAATGGTGCTTTTGCTGATTATTTAACCCTACCCATTAAGAATTTACATCAAGTTCCTAATAATGTGAGCAATGACGAAGCAACTTTTACCGAGCCTTTGGCTGCTGCCTTAGAAATTCAAGAACAGGTAAAAATTGCTCAAAATCAACGGGTGCTCGTAGTAGGAGATGGAAAGTTAGGCCAATTAGTGGCTCAAACCTTAGCCTTAACCGGCACTGATTTGTTGGTAATTGGTCGTCACCCAGAAAAATTGGCCCATCTTGCGGCCAGAGGCATTAAAACAGGTTTAGAAACCGAAGTAACGCCGAGAAGTTTCGATCTGGCTGTCGAATGTACAGGTAATCCCCAAGGGTTTGATCTCGCTCGTCGTTCTCTTTGCCCCCGTGGTATTTTAGTGTTGAAAAGTACCTATGCTGGAAAGTTAACCCTAGATGCCTCGTCTTTAGTGGTTGACGAAATTACGGTCATCGGTTCGCGTTGTGGACCTTTTGCCCCTGCTTTAGCATTACTTAGCAATGAAAAAGTGGACGTTAAACCATTAATACAAGATAGTTATCCCTTAGAAGAAGGAATAAAAGCATTTGAAACGGCACAAAGACGAGGGATGTTAAAAGTTTTATTAACTATGAACAGGTCTTGAGAATATCCTGGTCCAAAGAACTAAGACTATCCAAACGATGATAACCTTCCAAACCAATTTCCCTCCATTGACCATTACCAGCCACTGTCGATGTAGAAGCTATTTCTAAGGAGACTGAATAAGGATACTCTGTTCCGTCATAGGGGTCAATAATCGACATATTAAGTTCATTATCTACAAAGGTTGCTCTAAAACAACTAAACTCTGATCTGGGCATATAAACACCCCCTTTGATATTGCCCTCTTCAACCTGAAAAACCATATATTCTTGTCCAATGATCTCCGGTTCAGAGGAAGTTCCATAAAGATAGGTTCCATCAGGTAACTGATTTTTGTTGTCTGTTTGTGTTAATAATTGTCTTTGATGGCTAAGAACATCTTTCTCGGTTCCCAAAGCAGGTACAGCATTGACAATGGTCAAACTAGACACCAAACTCAAAGAGATTAAATAAAAACGAGTAAGTGAGGGTAAAAATGATTTATTAAATAACATGATCTGCCTTGTAAAAATCCCTAAATTTTCGGTCGACCTATCTTCACCATAGCTCCATAAAAATACAACGACATCACCCAAAAAGGGGATATTGTATCTATTATCGATAGGGTAAATGATAGACAAAAGAACAATGAATCAGTTTATATAACCGACCCTTTTTTCTCATTGATTAAAAGTTAAATGGAAGCCACTTCAACAACATATCAACAACTGCTTCTATGTTTTAGCTTAACTTCTAACAATATCCCACCGCCATGAAAATGTAGTAGGACTTAATTCACTATCAAAAGATTCCTCACAACCACCCATATTCTGCAATCACTTTTCCAAATCCGTCAAGAATTTTCTTAAGTTTTAAGAAGTTATCTATCTTAATACTTCAGGAATTTCTTTTTAACTTGACCATAAAAAAACCATCCATATCATGTTGATGGGGTAATATCTGTATCCAGGGTGAGGCTGTGATGAAAGGGGCAAAAATTCCCTCAGTAGCAGGGGGTTCAATTTTCCAATAGGGATGGCTTGTTAAAAATTCTTCTATGATTTGTTCGTTTTCTAAGGGATTGAGGGTACAAGTGGCATAGACTAAAATTCCTTGGGGTTTGACCCATCTTGCGGCTTCATTTAAGATTTCTTGTTGTAAGATGGACAGTCGTTGAATTTGTTCAGGATTTTGTCGCCAACGGATGTCTGGGTGTCGGTGTAAGGTTCCTAGCCCTGAACAGGGAACATCTACTAAAACCCGATCTGCACTGTCAATAAATTGGGGTAAATGACGACTATCCCCCTCGACAATTTTGATAGAGGTTAATTCCAATCTTTGGGCATTTTGTTGCACTTTTCGCAGACGGGATAAGGTGCGATCGCAAGCGAAAATGATGCCTTGATCTCCCATCAACTCGCCAATCTGGGTTGTTTTTCCGCCGGGTGCCGCACAAGCATCAATAATGGTTTCTCCTGGCTGAGGATCAAGCAAATAACTCACCAGTTGTGCGCTACTATCTTGTACGGTCCAATTACCTTCTTTGAAACCTGGTAAGGTTTGTATTGCTCCTATTTTTCCCTGTAATCTGAGGGCATGGGGAAAGTTAGGGATAGGGTTAACGGTTATGCCCACCTTCGTGAGTTGGCTTTCTAGGGTTTCTCGGCCGGTTTTTAAGGGATTGAGGCGAATATCAAGGGTAGGGGTTTGGTTAAACCAATGACATAACTTTTGGGTGGTGTCTTCTCCCCATTGTTTGACCCAAGTTTCAATCATCCAGTCAGGAAAACTGTAAGCGATCGCTATTTTTTTCAGAGGATCATCAGGGAGGGTTAAGGGCTCGTCTCCTGTTTCACCCTTTCTGATATATTGTCTGAGAATACCGTTAACCACCCCTGAAAGCCTTTGTAACTTGTTTTCTTTGGCTAGGGCGACACTGGTGTTAACGGCGGCTGATGGGGGAATATTATTGAGGTATCGTAGTTGATAGAGCCCTAGATGAAGAATGCGTCTTAAGTCGGGGGGTTGTTGTTGGGCGGTTTTTTTCGCCAGTTGATCGATTAATTGGTCGAGGGTTCTTTGATGACGCACAATGCCATAGACTAACTCTGTGCATAAACTGCGATCGCTTGGTTTAAGGGTACTCTTTTGCAAGGCACGATCTAAGGCGACATCAGTATAACTCTCTTTTCGATCTATTTCTCGCAGAATTTTCAGGGCCAGTTGACGACTATTTGTTGCTTTAGAATCGGGTAACAATGATCAATTCTCCATTCTCAATTCTCCATTCTCCATTCCCCATTCCCCACTCTCCATTCCCCACTCTCCATTCCCCATTCTCCATTCTCCACTCTCCACTCTCCATTCTCCATTCTCCATTCCCCATTCTCCATTCTCCATTCCTCCTGCTATACATTAGTTTGAACTTGATGAGACACCCATTGTGTTGCTTCTTGTGGTGTCATAGGTTTAGCAAAAAAGTAGCCTTGGCCCAATTCACAGTTTAACCCTTGTAGGTGATTGAATTGTTCACGGGTTTCAATCCCTTCTGCCACAACATTCATCCCTAAAGTATGGGCTAAATTGATGATCATCGGAACAATGGCTTTATCTGTAATTCCCAATTTACTAATAAAAGATCGGTCAATTTTTAAGGTATCAATGGGAAATTCATGTAACCGACTCAAGGAAGAGTAACCTGTTCCAAAATCATCAATACATAATCCTAACCCTAAACTTTTTAGTTCTTGGACTTTTTCGACTTCATTATGAACAGTTTCTAAGAGACAACTTTCGGTAATTTCCAATTTCAAACTCCTACCTTCAAGATTGGTATTCTCCAGTAACTGCTCTAGTTTTTTCCGCCATTGCTCTTGCTTTAATTGTTGTGCTGACACATTGACATTAATGATTAATTTAGCTGCTTTTCTACTCAATTCTTGCCAGGTTTGTAGTTGATAACAAGCTTGTTCTAATACCCACCAACCAATAGAATTAATCAGCCCACTTTCTTCGGCAATGGGAATAAATTCAATAGGAGAAACAGATCCTTTGATGGGATGCTCCCATCTTAATAGGGCTTCAAAACCACTTAAGTAACCAGTGTTCAACTCAACAATGGGTTGATAATAAAGGGATAATTGATTATTTTTGATAGCTTTTCTAAGCTCTGTCTCTAATTGAATTCTATTTAAGGCATCTGCTTTTATTTTGGGATTAAAGATAGCATAGTTCTCTTTTTGATCTGCTTTAGCTTGATACATTGCTAGTTTAGCATCTCTAATCATCTTTTCAGGTTTTTTATACTTTTTATCTTCATTGAAATTTATACCAATATGAACCCGAATAAAAACTTGATGCTGCTCAACTTCAATAGGATAGTTAAGAACGTTCAAAAGTTGTTGAGCCATGAAAGTTATTTCTTGGCAAGATAAATTTTTCACTAATAGGATAAATTCATCTTCTGCTAACTTGGCCAGGGTATCTTCTACCCTGATTCTGCTTCGTAATCTTTTGATTATCTTCGATATTAAATCATTATCTTTTTCACTATTTAAACTTTCATTAACTAATTGAAAATTATCCAAATGAAGAATAAGAATAGCTAAATAGTCTGGAAGAGGTGCTGTGACTGCTGACAGTGAATTTTCTAGGTATTTATAAAACCATTCACGACTAGGTAAATCAGTTATAGAGTCTTCTAATAAGACAGAATTGAAAGCTTGTTTCTCGGATATATTATTAGCAACTTCTTGAACCGTTCCTTGATAATAAATCACTTGTCCCCATTGATTAGAAACAGCCCAAATATTTTGAATAACTTCAATAATTTCTCTATCTCTACGATAAATTTTGGATTGGTAATTTATAATTTCTCCATTTCTTTTCAAGATGTTAAAAATATTATCTTTTTCCTTGACATTAACATACAATTTATTTCTGTGATCATCAATATTTTCTAATAATTGTTTAGGACTCTCATAGCCATAAATTTTGGCTAAAGCAGGGTTAACATCTAAAAAAGAACCTTCCGATGTTAACTTAAAAATTCCCTGATGACTTCTTTCAAAAATTTTATAATACTCCCTTTCTGCATGAATTAATGCTTCTTCTATCTGCTTTCTTTTCGTCACATCGCGAGATACACATAATATGTCTTTTATTTTACCTGTTTTTGGGTTTAAAATAGGCTTTCCTCTGGTTTCTATCCAGATTTTATAACCCTCTTTATGATAACTGCGATAAGTGACAGCAGCCATCCCTTTCTTTTCTGTTAATTCTTGGTAAAATTGTTGAATTAAATGTCGATCTTGATGATCACAAAAAGATTCTATTGTGTGACCAATTAAAGTGTTAGGATCATAGCCGAATAACTCTTTAGAAGAAAAAGAAACATATTGATAAACTCCTTGTGGACTATGGGTTGTCACTAAATCGGGTAAGTTATCTAAAATGAAACTATGAGGTTGTTGATTGCTTTTAATCACTGTTTCTTTATGCTTCTTTTGAGTAACTTCTCGCGACACGCAGATAATTCTCTTAATCTCTCCTAAATACTGATCAGGAATCACTTTGGCTGCAGTTTCTAACCAGATATAATGTCCTCTGTGATGGCGGATTCGGTAGGTAATAGGAGCCGGATTCCATTGTTGTTTTAATTGCTGATAAAAATCTTTAATTAGATGACAGTCTTCTGGGTGACAAAAAACTTCTGCTGATTGTCCAATAAATGCTTTTTCCTCATAACCTAATAAGGATTGGCATGAGGAAGAAATATATAAATAAGTCCCCTCTGCTGTATGGGAACTAATCATATCAGTTAGATTTTCTAAAATCAACTGTTCATGATTTTCTGCTGCTGTTTGAAAGATTTTTTGGGCTTTAGATTGCTCGTTACTTTTCATGATTATTAACCTTATGACTGTCCAGTATGACTTGAAATAATACTAACTTTAACAACTATAAAACAGCCAATAACAATACTCTGTCAAAACTTATAGACGGGGGAAAATTGTGCCGACAATTAAGGGTCAATTAATACAATTGCTTTGTCATCATGATTCCCTTCGTTCTTGGTTATTCTAATTTTCCCTAATCTATCAATAGGCTAACATAAGAAATTCGTTTTCTATAGTAATCTAAAATATTATTTATCTTTACATAAATAGTATTTTTTTACAATTCTTATATTTTCAATACCAAAATTAATATTTTCTTTATAAAAAAGTGCCATAACAATCTCAAAATTAAACGAGAATTGATGTGGATCAATCGTTCAAGCAATGTAAATGGGAAAAAAGTTAGGAACCTTGTATGGGATTAGTGTGGGAACAGGCGATCCTGAATTAATTACAGTTAAAGGACAACGTTTGTTAAACAAAGTACCCGTTATTGCCTTTCCTATGGGGGTTGCTCAAAACTCAGGGTTAGCCGAAACAATTATCGCCCCTTGGATAAAACCAGAGCAAAGGAGCTTACCCCTTCATTTTCCTTATGTCCAAGATGCTCAACAACTACGACAAGCTTGGAAAAAGGCAGCAGAAAGGGTTTGGCAGTATCTTGAGCAGGGAATGGATGTTGCTTTTGCTTGTGAAGGGGATGTCAGTTTTTATAGTACCTTTACCTACTTAGCCCAAACTCTCCTCGAATATCATCCTCAAGTTATGGTTACAACTATTCCTGGAGTATGTTCCCCCATGGCTGCTGCTTCAGCATTAGGTATCCCCTTAACCCTTCGTTCTCAAAATTTAGCCATTCTCCCTGTTTTGTATCATGAGAATGAGTTAGAAGCCCTGTTAGATTGGGCTGATGTCATTGTTTTACTAAAAGTTAGTTCGGTTTATCATCAAGTTTGGCAACAATTAGATCGTTTAAACCTCTTGGAGAGGAGTTTTATTGTAGAATGGGCAACCAAACCCGAACAAAAAATCTATCGTAACCTACGCTATCATAGTGATCTGTCTCTTTCTTATTTTTCGATCATGATCATCGAAGTCAACCCCTGTAACATTTTTTAACATCTTGTCAACGTTGATATTAAGGGACTTCAAAATAAAAAAAGCAAAATGTATTCTTTGTTACAGCAAAAAAAAGGTTTACTTATTATAGGCAATTAGATTATAGTAAACAGTAAGCCCTCCTAGTCACTTGGTGAATTGATATGAGTCTTACTACCCTACCGTCTCCTTCTGCCTCTCACGCTTCTAGCAGTTATACAATCAACATGATCAAAGACGAAGTCCGTCATTTAGTTGAAACTGGTATTGTTAGTCGTAAACAACCTCTCTATGTCCTTTGTGAGTTTATTCCTCCCCGTGAGTGGGTTTGTGTCGAAATTGAATTAGAAAGATGTGAGTATTTATTACGGGATCAAATTGGTGATCTTATTCCTTGCGAAAAATGGGAAAACGATTAGCCCACGATTATAAAACAACTTTCCTGACTTCCGCAAGTCCACTGATCAGATAAGCAGTTCAATTACTATTGTTACTAATAAACCCGTTTGAATACACTGAATTAAGTCCTAGTTCCGAAACTAGGACTTGAATTATTTTAGGGGCAGAAGTATAAAGGAAAGTGGAAGTTTATGCCCTTTTTAACACAAACAGGTAGAGAATGTAATGAACAATACAAAAAGTCTTGGCAACTTTCTCTCAAAAGTCCGATCATGTGAGTGATTAGGGTTTTGATGTTCACTGGTTTGATGTTCTAGTTATGAATCTTCCTACACAATCTTCCGTTAAATTTTCTCGCTATTCTATCGAAATTCTACAACAAGAAGCCCGCCACCTCGTAGATCGAGGTGCCATTAGTCGTCAACAACCGATTTCTATTTTATGTGATTACATACCACCGAGGGAATGGATCTCGATTGAAAATGAATTAGAAAAATCCGACTATTTGTTACGCGATCGCATCAACGATCTCATTGGTTCAGAAACTTGGTCGAACGACTAAAAATAGATAGTCTTTATCCCACAAGCCCTGTCCCTACCTAAAAATACCATCAAGCACACCCATATGTTAGGTGGGGACTTCTTTCAGCAATTCCCTTAAATTAAGTAGATTTTTAAGACTTTTTTTTCTGCCGTAAGGTTTCGATCTCTTCTCTGAGACTGATAATTTTTTCGGTCAGTTGTTGAATTTCCTGGTTAACACTTGCTTTAGTAGAGGTTGTAGGGTAAGGAGAGGTTTTTGAGGGGGATGGTTGATTTAACCATTGTTCCACAAATATGCGGGCTTCTTGTTCTGTTGTTTCCCCTTTTTTAGCCCATTCTTCAATTTTTTGGCTTATTTCTTGTTGAAGTTGAGAAAGGGTTTGATTGCGTTTTTGAGGATCTTGGAGGGTTTCTAGGATAGATGCACTAACCCCGATCCCAACATGAAAGGTTTGCTGTAATAATTGTAAGGGGGTATCTGAATTCATAAGAAAAAGCAAATCATTATAGTATTTACATTTAATATATAAACGGTAACACAGCCTTCGAGACTGTAACAAACAAGATATTTGTCGTACGAGATTATGCCGTAAGTGTCAATTTTCTCGCTCAATCATTAAATATTCTTGAGAATATCAGGTAATCCCACACTTTTAGGGTTAACAAAATTGCCTTGAAAGTCAATTGTTTTTTCTTCATTGGTAGCTGCATCTTTAATTGTTCTTGCTTCAGCTAAAGCCCGACGAATTTCTGCTTTTTCTAACTCATCATCGACTCCACCTAATAAATAAATTAAAAGACGACTGGCTAATTTTTTACCCGATACCTGGATCCGTTTTTTCATCGGATCATAAAGAATACCATACCAAAGAGATTGAGAAGTATTAATATAACTAAAGCCTCCAATTTCATCAAAATAGATTAATTTTTTAGCTATTTTTTCGAGATTTATCTGTTTTCTAAATACTAAAAATCCTAAAGCTTGTGCTAAAGCAACTTGTCCAACAGGACGAAATAGAAGATTACCTTCACCCTCTCTTTTTTCATGACTAAATTGTCTTAATTCATCGGTAGTAACCCCTTGTTCCAATTGACGATAACTTGGTAACATAGCTAAATTATCAAATAATTGAGACAAATAACTTAATCCTTCTTCTATTTCTTGTTCATCTGGACGTAAGGCAATTAAATTCTTTTTATCTTGATTTCTCCAATGGGAAAATTTATAGGATAAATACCCTTCTACCATATCTTGTAAACCTTGTAAGGTAATCAAAACAGTGGATTTATTAGAGATGGTTGCACTATCCCAATTAATGCGAGGTTTCCAATCTTTTTCATGTCTATCTTTTAACAAAGGATGGGTAATAGCCAGCCGTCTAGCAAGAATAGCAAATCCATCATCTTCATTTAATAAAACTAACTGTCCCTTACTTAAAGAAATAGCCATACGGTTAACATGAACAAACACAGAGCGTACCCGTCTTCTTGCTTCTTCATAGGTTTCTCCTTTAATGACAGCAGGAATAATTTCAATACCAATCTTTTCGTGAGGTAAACTTTGTAATAAGTCAGGATCTAAATTATATTCCTTAATTAAGTCATCAAGATTGATAACTTTACCACTTGCTTTTCTTGACTTATTATAAATATTTAATTTTCCTGTTCTCAATAATTCAATTAATCCTTGAATACCCATCAAACGATGTTGTCCATCTAGGGCAAAAATAGAATAAGATTCTCCGATATTGAGTAATCCTAGAGTTTCTTTTTGATCTAAAGCCACGAACTTATCTACACTGACTTTTGCTCGACCATTTCTATCCCATTGAGAAGCAGTGGGATCGTTAACCCAATCGCAACTAATGACGACTAAAATCGGTGGAAATTTGTGATTATCTAATACTGTTAAATATTGAGCTAAATGGGCTTGTCTTGACCAATCTAAAGGACGTTGTTTCAATTCTTCTACCGTTTCTGCGTCCCGAATAATATTATTCGTTTCAGGGTCATATTTATGACTAAACAAGGCTAATTCAAGGGCAAAAGAAACCCGACTCGCTAACCATTCTAGGGAGACAGAGCCTAAATAACCTTGAGTGGTTCCCATATGAGTTTTTTGGACAAAAAGTTGCTCTTGAGCAGATAAATAACGCTCTAGTAGTGAAGTTAGGGCTTGTTTTTCTTCGCTTTCTTGATGTAAAAGTTTGCTGGTAATATCTTGATCCATGTTGAGAGATACTTACGTTTTGTGTCTATTATCCACCATTGATGGGTTACAAACTGCTTGATGAGTCACTATGATATCAATTATGATCAGCATTGACCCATAGAATTAAGTGTCCCTATGGGTAGTATAGAACAGGAAAAAATGATTATGCACCCTCATTTAGAGACAGCATTCGCTCAACGTCAAGCCCTGAAGATTATTAGTGGGCTGACAAATTTTGACCAAGCAAACGTTTCAGCCATTGTAAAAGCAGCCCAAGCTGGGGGCGCAACCTTTGTGGATATTGCTGCTTCCGCTAGTTTGGTTCGTCATGTTCGTACCCTCATTGATCTACCTATTTGTGTCTCTGCTGTAGAACCTGACTTATTAGCAGAAGCAGTGGATGCAGGGGCAGATCTAGTGGAAATTGGTAATTTTGATGCGTTTTATGCACAAGGAAAACGGTTTGAAGCCCCCGAAGTCTTAGCTTTAACCCAAGAAACTCGTACTTTATTACCTGAGACAACCCTTTGTGTCACGGTTCCCCATATTCTTCCTTTAGATGAACAGGTACAACTGGCAGAGGCTTTAGTAGAAGCCGGTGCTAACCTCATTCAAACAGAAGGGGGAACCAGTAGTCATCCTATCCATGCCGGAACCTTAGGGTTAATAGAAAAAGCGGCCCCAACCTTGGCTGCAGCTTATAGCATTTCTCGCGCCGTTTCTGTCCCTATTATCTGTGCGTCAGGGTTATCCAGTGTTACTGCACCGATGGCCATCACTGCTGGTGCATCGGGAGTTGGTGTGGGTTCTGCCATTAACCAACTTAATGATGAGGTGGCTATGGTGGCGGCTGTTCGTTCCTTAGTTGAAGCATTACACCATTCTGTTGGCATTCGGGCTTAAATTTGGGGTTTGGGAGGCAACGTCATCTAGAAATCTTTCTTTGTGCCTCCTGCCTCACTCAAAAGCCCTTAAAAATTCACCAAAGGAACTCTATAGGTTGGTCTTTGAACGTCTCCTAAACTATTGTCATGGTTTTCTAGTGTTTGATTGAGAGCCTCTGTTTTCGCTTCAAGGGAGTTTTTATTAGGTTCTAAAGAAGGAATCTCGATCAAGGGAGGATACTCTCCTCCGACAGCTAGTTCTTCGATTGGATTATTAGAAACTGTTCCCTCCAAGTCTTGTACCGTTCCCGTATAAACTTCTAACGGCTTAGGATCAGTGATAATTTCTGGCTCAGCTAAAGAAGATGGGACAATCATCAGTCCACTCATCCCCAAAAAGAAACATCCCAGGGCAATTTTAGAAAATTGTGTTAAGGTGTTAAACATACTGATTTTTTCTCCTATGGTGAGTGAGGTAATCAAGAAAATTGACATTATTACTGAACGGAAAAAAGTTAAAAACCTATGGAAGTAGGTTAACTAAGTAAGAACGAAATGATCAGTTTATCTATTGGATAAACCTATAACTGTAAAAGCCTAACGGAGTTATAAGTCGTTTTGCTCATAAGGCTCTAAGCCTCATCAAAAAAACTCTGAGTTAATTCATAGATGCGGTTCTATTGTCCACAACCTTCATGTTATACCCTAAAAAAGTTTTTAGAGATATGGCTTAATTAAACTGTAGCCATTGGAGGTCCTAGGAAGTTTCAAAATACTAAACATATTAATTCCTTGACTAATCCCAACTTGATTATTGCGAGAATTGAAGGTTAATACAATAAAAATAAACAAAAATTTTCTAGCCAACCACTAATTAAGACAGTGAAGGGAAACGTAAAATAATACGTTTCCACAACTCAAACGGCAACACTATAGGCCTTCCCATACTGATGAGGTATCCTAATCATCCTTTTGAGACATGAGGAACAATTTATGTGCCCCCCATCAGTCCGAGAAACGCTATATCTCATCAAATTAACTAGCTGCTTCAGCCGCTTTCTGAGATGCTTTGATAGTTCTACGAGAAGAAGAACGAGTGGTTTCTGATGCTTCAAGGGGAGCAAACTCAATATGATTGAGCAAAGTCGTAACAAAAGCAAAAAGTAAAAATGGTAAAGATAAAACTAAGACTAAACCCACCATTGCCAAGGCGTACATTTGACGAGTGCTACTCCACAACCCTAACGCACTAGCTAAGGTCAGGAAAATAACGATTAACCAAACAATAATTTGACCGTAGATATCCCCAAAGGTTAGGGTACAAACCATACGGTATTTTTGAAAGTTCTTGTCCATTATAAAAATTCCTACAATCAATTAGCTACTTCTGATGTTCTACGTTAATAAGGATGATGGGCTAAAGGACTATATTTAAAGATTTTTATAAACTATCGCAATATCACTTTACAATTCATCCCTTACCTGTCAACAATTGCTCACAAATTATTCAATTATGATGAAAATAAGGATCTTTCGAGATAATTATCAAAGGTCATAATAGGCTAGAAAGCAGAAGAATCAATATGATGTGATATTTAGTTAGGAGGTTGTTTCCCTTATGTCAGGAGACTCACGTATCGAAAATCGGGACTATACCCTGATGATCGACAAAAGCAGTAGTATGGCTACTTCTGATGGTCCTGATGGCAAAACCCGTTGGCAAATTGCCCAGGAGTCAACCTTAGCCTTAGCAAAGAAGTGCGAAGAGATAGATCCCGATGGGATTACAGTTTATGTCTTTTCCGGTCGTTTTAGACGCTATGACAATGTAACGTCAGATAAAGTCACAAAAGTTTATGAAGAAAATGAACCAATGGGGCAAACTGACTTAGCTAGTGTTCTAGAAGATGCCCTCAACAACTATTTTGAACGCAAAGCAGAAGGTACAGCTAAAACTAATGGAGAAACTTTTCTCATTATTACCGATGGAGAACCCACCGATCGCAAGGCTGTAATCAGTCTTATTATCAATGCGTCTCAGAAACTTGATCTAGATGAGGAGTTAGGTATTTCCTTTGTCCAAGTGGGAACGGATAAGAAAGCCACTCAATTTTTTAAAGCGTTAGATGACGATCTTCAAGGGGTGGGGGCCAAGTTCGATATCGTTGATACAGTTACTGTAGATGATATGAAGGGTATGTCTTTGACTGAGGTACTGTTAAAGGCTCTGATCGATTAATTAAGAGGGATTTTGACCTAATAGCAATTTCCTAGAGTTTAGCCAAGCTTTTTTGTAGGGGTTCGGACCCCTACAAGGTTTATTTGTTCACAAAAATACTTAACAAAACTCGTCCTAATAAGTAATAGTGGGCTTGAATGGTTAGGCCTACATTGTTCGCAAAATCTTCTCTTTCTTGCGCTGAATAAAAACGAATACCCCCAGGAGAAAAGGGAATTGATCGTACAGTACCCAGTAAAGTAGAATCAACTAAATAGAATTTTCCTTGAGGCCGTAAAATACGACTGACTTCCTTGAAAACCTTTTGTGGATGAGGATAGTGAAGAAAACTAATTGTATTAAAAACTGCATCAAATTGATGATCAGCAAAGGGAAGACATTCGGCATTGCCTTGTGTATAAATTAAACGAGGATGATGTCGATTATTTTCTCTCGCTTCTTTCAACATTTGAGGGGATAAGTCGACTCCTGTTCCTTGTAAGTCAGGAAATTTATGAGCCAAACGATTTAATAATCGACCGGTTCCACATCCTAAATCTAACACATAGGAAGGATGAGGTAAACTCACATAAGATAATAATCTTTTGTGTAGGGACTGATAGAAAATAGTGGTAAAAATTAAATCATAATTAGGGGCCCACCCATCAAAAAAGGAAGCTTTCTGGTCAAATATTGGTTCACTCATTGCTTTATTTAATAATACTCATTTGTCATTGCTTGTAGTCCATCAACTACAATTCCTTTGCCTACTGCTTCCATTTTCCACTCTCCATCTTCCCGATAAACTTCTGCGAGAATCATCCCCGTTTTACCATCATATTCTTGTCCTAAAAGGGTATAACGAGCGATTTCTTTATTATTCGCTAAATCTACCAGACGAACAAAGGCATTTTTAACCATACCAAAGCTTTGTTTTCGTTGCTTACAGTTATATATATTAACCACAAAAACGAGCCTAGCAATATCGTCAGGAATCTTCGGTAAATCAACAATAATGCGTTCATCATCTCCTTCTCCTGCACCAGTTAAATTATCCCCCAAATGAAGAATTGCTCCGGAACGATGATTAAGATTACTAAAATAAATTACCTCAGATTTAGTTTTCAGCTTACCCTTTTCGTTAAGACACAGAACTGAAGCATCGAGATCAAATTCATCCCTTTTAAACAGCCCTAAAATTCCCTTAGACTCAGCAACATCCCAACCTAAACCACACATTATTTTAGTCAGCCCTGGAGCTTCTTTTTTAAGGGAAATTCGTTGTCCTTTTGTAAGATTAATTGCCATGATATCACCTAATTAGAATAACGGTTAAGGATGGCCTGTAAACCCCCTTGATATCCTGCACCTACTGCTCCCATGCGCCATTGCCCATCTTTATTATAGATTTCTGCAATAATTAGGGCAGTTTCAATCGAATAGTCTTCTGTTAAATCGTAGCGTAATATCTCTTCTTTGTTTTCCACATTTACTAACCTAACAAAAGCATTTTCTACCTGTCCAAAACTTTGATTTCTTTTGTCTGCTTCATGGATTGTCACAACAAAAACTAATTTTTTGACATCGTTGGGAATCTTGGTGAAATTGACTAAAATAACTTCATCATCTCCTTCCCCTGCACCAGTTAAGTTGTCTCCCATATGTTCAACGGAATGATGAGCATCGGGACTTTTCAGATTGTTATAAAAAACGAAGTGAGTATCAGAAATGAGTTTCTCATCTTCTCCTAGTAAAAAGACAGAAGCATCGAGATCAAAATCATTTCCTGTGTCAACTTTTTTGACATCCCATCCTAGTCCAACAAAAGCAGCCTTTAATCCAGGACTTACTTTTTCTAAGGAAACTCTTTGACCTTTACTTAGTGATATTGCCATAATGGTTTATCTAGATAATTGTTTGTTCTTCTCTAATTGGAATAACGGTTAAGAATCGCTTCCAAACCTCCTTGATATCCTGATCCTACCGCAGTCATGCGCCATTCTCCATCTTTGTTATAAATTTCTGCAATAATTAGGGCAGTTTCAATGGAGTAGTCTTCGGTCAAATCATAACGTAATACCTCTTCTTTGCTTTCTACATTTACTAATCTGACAAAAGCATTTTCTATCTGTCCAAAGTTTTGATTTCTTTTATCTGCTTCATGAATGGTTACTACAAAAACTATTTTTTTGACATCTTTAGGAACCTTGGTGAAATTGACTAAAATAACTTCGTCGTCTCCTTCTCCTGCTCCGGTTAAGTTATCTCCCATATGTTCAATAGAATGGTCGGGATCAGGACTTTTTAGGTTATTATAAAAAATAAGGTGCTGATCAGAAACTAATTTCTCATTTTCTCCTAGTAAAAAAACCGAACAATCAATATCAAAATCATTTCCTGTATCCACTTGTTTGACATCCCATCCTAACCCAACTAAGGCCGCTTTTAATCCGGGACTTGCCTTTTCTAAGGAGATTCTTTGACCTTTACTGAGTGAGATTGCCATAATTTTTTCCTTAATTCGGTTACTTTTTGAGGTGAATTTTATTTGACTGAAGAAGGAGCATTTACAACAGCTAAATAATCAACGGCAGCTTCTAAACTAGATGAATAACGAGTAGAAAATTCCTCAAACCAGAAGCCTTCATCAGAATAGGGATCTAGATTTTCTAACCATTGTTTAGCTTGACGAATCAATAACTTTTGCTGTTGTTGTTTTCTCTGTTCAGTATACCTTATTTCTTCCTGATTTTGGTGGGTTATTGTTTCTGTTTGAGTTTCTTTTTTTTGCTGTAGTTGCTGCTTGAACTTAGATAAATTTTGACTGATTTCTTGGTTTTTTGGTTCAAAAATCTTTTTATCTACTGTTAGCTCTTGTTTTTGCTGTTTTTGATAATCAGATTTTAGTTTTTCTAGAAGATTATCCGTTGAAGAAGTTTGATTGTTAACTTCTTTTACAGATTGTTTGGTTTTATTAATTTTTTCTTGTTTAATCTGACTAATTAAATCATCAATCTTAGAGTTATTTTGAGAATTATTAATCATTGTTTTGATTTTCTACCACTAACGCTAACACTTTAATTATAACCGAATCTTAAATTGAATGGATGATTAGTAAAATGAGGTTACAATATTCTTTTCATGAGGTGGTTTTAGAAAGAAAATCCTGAATAATCCCTAGCAACTTCCCAGACAATTGTGGCAATAAAAAACCAGCCAGTTGAGATAATATCGGCAAGGCTGAAAAATATAGCCCTAAATATTTTATATCAAAAAATACTGGACTCAATTGATCAATTGTATTGTACAAAATAGTTAATTCTTCAATTTTTTTTTTGTTTTTGAAGATTTCCTACATTTTCTAAATCTAAATCAATTTTATTTAATTCATGAGAAATTTTATTTAAAATTTTATTTTTTCCTGTATTAATTGCCTTAGAAGCTATAAATCGAGGACTTAACAAAGATATGATTGAGCAACAAAAATATTGTATAACGAAAAAAGACGACAGGATTAATTTAAAAGAAGTTTCTTTGTCTGGACTTATCCAGATTTGGTACTGTACAGCCCCAAACCAAATCCCCAAAATAATAGAAATATAAGCCATTTTCAAAGAATATTGACTAAGAAAACGGAGACCAGCACAACCATCAGGATGAAGAGGATTAATATCTATATCTGTTTTAGTAAAAATATAACTTAAAATTCGTAAGTTATTCCATAAGTTAAGTAAAAATATTACAGCCATATAAACGACTATAAAAGTAGCTATAACTATATTTATTCGAGCTAATATGTGAGAATCAGCCCAAGATCCTTGGTGATTTCGGGAAAAATCAAAAACACCAATACTAGAAATTGCAGCAATTACAAATGCAGAAAGTTTTTGCCATTTTTTGCTATAGATATTTGAAATAAAGGCGTTTATATTAGAGTGATTAATTGTAACAATTTGAGATAATTTAAGTCCTTCAAGAAGATCGTAAATTGCTTGATAACTCCACAAATAAGACCAAGAAATACATGGAGTTGCTACAAGTATCATTACCCAACGAATCCAATCATTAAATAGCCCAACTCTTTTAACACAACCAGGTTCAATGGGTTGCATTATCATGGGATAATAAGAATAGTCGGGGAGAAGGGGCTTGGGAGCAGGAAGAAGGTTTTGACATTCCCTATAACTAAAACCATCCCACAAATATGTAACGCCAGGTTCAGAGTATAATGTTTGTGTTATGGCTGCAATGAAAATTGATAAACAACCACTAAGTAAAGTCACCCCTAAAGCCAACTTAAAAGGAGTAACATGAAACCTATCAATTAAAAATGAAGCAAAGTAATCAGAAGAATATAATTTCTTCTGTGGTAAATTTTGATGTTCTTCAGACATTAAATCAGATTGAATTCGTATCTTTAATGAGTATAGTATTTCTCTTGAGGTCTTGAAAAGTGATTAATAGTTAGGCAATAAAACCTTTGTCACAATTTAATTAAATCATAATAGTATTTTATAATTAAATCTACCTAACCACTTCTAGACACCAAGAAAAAAATATGGTTTCTGAGCAAACTTGCACCCTAGCGGCCATTGATATTGGCACTAACTCGATTCACATGGTAATTGTAGAAATTGATAAAACCTTACCCGCCTTTACCATTATCTCACGGGAAAAAGATACGGTGCGCTTGGGGGAAAGGGACCCCAAAACTGGAAACCTGACCAAAGAGGCGATCGCCCGCTCTTTAGCCTCTTTAAGACGCTGTAAAGACCTCGCCATTAGTCTTAATGCAGAACATATCATTGCTGCTGCCACCAGTGCCACCAGAGAGGCTCCTAATGGATTAGAGTTCATTTGGCAGGTACAGGAAGAACTCGGCATTACCATTAATTTAATTTCAGGGTATGAAGAAGCCCGTCGCATTTATTTAGGGGTGTTGTCGGGGATGGATTTTCAGGAGAAACCCCACGTTATTATTGATATTGGCGGTGGATCAACGGAAATTATCCTCGCTGATCTTCAAGAAACCCGTTTTTTAAGCAGTACCAAAGTAGGAGCCGTTCGTCTCACCAATGAGTTTATCACCACCGATCCAGTAGATGAGGCAGAATTAACCTATCTACGGGCCTATATCCGAGGGATGTTAGAAAGACCAATTGACCAGTTAAAACGCAAACTCAAACCAGGAGAAATTCCTCAAATTGTCGGGACATCTGGAACCATTGAAACCTTAGTCACCATCCATGCAATGGAGACATTGGGAGAACTACCCAGTCCTTTGCAAGGCTATAAAATGAGTCGCAAAGACCTCAAAGATATGGTGAAAAAGTTTATTTATCTCACCTATGAAGAGCGGATTAATATATCAGGAATGTCAGAAAAAAGAGCAGAAATAATTGTTGCTGGTGCAGTCATTCTTTTAGAAGCAATGACAATGTTAGAATTAGAGACTATTACCATTTGTGAACGGGCGTTACGAGAGGGCATGATTGTTGATTGGATGTTGACTAATGGACTGATTGAAAATAGGTTGAGTTTTCAAAAAGAAGTTTGCCAGAGAAGTGTTTATAAAATTGCTCGTAAATATCAAGTGGATCTCGATTATGGGCAAAGAGTCGCTAAGTTTGCTGTTCGTTTATTTGATCGACTTTATGGTATTCTTCACCATTGGGGAAAAAGAGAAAGAGATTTATTATGGTCAGCCGCCATTTTACATAATTGTGGTATCTATATTAGTCATTCTTCCCATCATAAACATTCTTATTATTTGATTCGGAATGCTGAATTTTTAGGGTTTACAGAGATGGAAATTGAAACCATTGCTAATATTGCTCGTTATCACCGCAAGAGTACCCCTAAAAGGAAACATGAGGCTTATGGTAAATTACCCGACAATTATCGTAAACAGATTAAACAATTGAGTGCTATTTTACGAATTGGTGTGGCTTTAGATCGTAGGCAAATTGGGGCAATAGAAGATATTGATTGTAAGTATGATCAAGAATATAAAAAACTTCATTTACATTTAATTCCTTCTAATTCAAAAGATAATTGTGCCTTAGAATTATGGAATTTAGATTATAAAAAAGTTGTTTTTGAAGAATTATACGGCGTAAAAATTGTAGCAACTGTGCGCATCTAACTCAGTAATTATAAGTCTATATTCTCTCGTTAAGATTTGAGACAGAGATTTATGCCCCGTCTCAAAAACTATGGGCTGCTTAAAATTCGGGGTTTTTAGAGCCAATTATTTTCGATAACTGACCTTAATATATTAGTAAAAAGCAATTTCTGGTTATTATTTATTTTCTACATTCACCTAAGTGATAAGTTAAATTGTAAGTATATATAATGAGTTATATAAACGCTATATAACCCCTAATCAGTAAATTCAACAACTTAAGATAAAAAAACTAAAAATAACTTCTTTTAGTAATTTTGACTATGATAAAAATCTAAAAATTGTTTGATTTTTATCACAGCAGCTTTGTGATTTAAATTTATAGTTAGATTTACTGATTTTACTCATATTTTTCTCTCTGCTTTTCCTTAATTGTAGGAAGATAAATATTTTTTGATCAAAGATTTACAAGACTCGGTTAGTTCTCCAAGAGAGAGCAAAACTTGATGACGGAATGAAACCATAGATGTTTCATGCAAACTGATCAAACTTCACGTAACCTCACTTAATCTAAGGCCAAAATGTTGATTCTTAATATCGTTTTACAAAAGCTTCTGGATAACACTGGAATACAATCTGTACTGTCTGACTTAATTCGCTTAATAGACACGCCAATTTCTATTGAAGATCCCAACGGCAGGTTACTTTTAGGACAGTTAATAACAACAATGGCAGAAGAAGAATATTCAATTACCGTCGAAGAGCAAACTATTGGTTCGGTTAAAGGAAATTCTTCAGGTCAAGTCATTGCTAAGTTGCTATCCTATCTAGCTCAGCAACAAATATTAGTTCTTTTTGATGAGCTAACTCAAATTCCCAATCGTCGTTATTTTAATCGTTATCTTCAACAAGAATGGAGACGTTGCCAACGAGACAATTCCCCAATGTCATTGTTATTATGTGATCTAGATTATTTCCAAGGCTACAACAATTATTATGGGCATCAACAGGGAGATTATTGTTTAAGACAAGTAGCTCAAATTGTTCAGAAAACCCTAAAACGTGGCGGAGATATGGTGTTTCGTTATGGAGGAGAAGAATTTGGCATTATTTTACCCAATACACCCAGTGAAGGAGCAGAATTTATTGCTGAACAAATTGTTCAGAGCATACAGCAAGCACGAATCGCTCACTATCCTTCTGCCATAGGTCCTTATGTTACTGTCAGTATTGGTATAGCTGTCAGGGTTAACGCAAGCATTCCATCATCTCAGACGCTCTTGGAGATGGCAGACATGGCACTTTATCGCGCTAAAGCCAGGGGACGTAATTGCTATTGTTTACAAACCGTCTATGGGGAAATTTGAGGATCTTTTCTGAGAATAATAGTGAACAGTGATTTCATTTTCATAATTTCCCGAAATTCCTGTCATCTATTACCCTAAAATTTTTCTAGCCATTTCACAGTCGAGCATAATTTGATTTTTTAGAGCATCAAGAGAGGGAAATTTTTGTTCAGAGCGTAAAAATTTTTCTAGGTTAACGGTTAAATAGGTTCCATATAAGTTCCCTGACCAATCCAATAAATGAACTTCTACTGTGGGAACTTGACCGTTAACTGTTGGACGACTCCCGATATTAATCACTCCTTTGACTGTCTCTTGACTCGCTAAAATGGCCCGAACACAGTAAACTCCACGACGGGGCAATAATTTATCTGAGGGAACTTGTAGGTTAGCAGTGGGAAAGCCAATCGTTCTTCCTACTTGTTGTCCTTTAACCACCATCCCTTGTAAACAATAAGGATAACCTAGCATCTCTTTTGCTTGTTTGACGTTGCCCGTCGCTAAACAATGACGAATTCTAGAACTACTGATACGCAAGGGATTATCCTCACTTAGACAGTTCTCTAATTTAGTAATGTGAACCAACACCCCATATTGTTTGACGAGTTCTTCTAACATTTGAGCATTTCCACTCCTTCCTTGCCCAAAGCGGAAGTCTTGTCCGACACTGATATATTTAGCTTTAAGTTGTTTGACGAGAACATCTTCTACAAATGCTTCGGGACTCAAAGAGGCTAAGGTACGATCAAAGGGTAAACAGACTAATTGTTTAACCTCAAGGGACTCTAACCGCTTTACTTTTTCCGTTAGAGGGGTGAGTAACTGTCTTGTTTTTCCGCTAAAAAATTCTTGAGGATGAGGAGTAAAGCTAACAATGGTAGAAGTATAGTCTTCCTTCCGTTCTAAAATGGGTTTAAGGACTTTTTTATGTCCCAGGTGGATACCGTCAAAGTTGCCCAAGGCGATCGCCGTTGGTGTTATCACATTTTTCGTTGATGATGTTACCCACACATTAAATTCGCTGTACATTATGGCATCAATTATCCTGACTGGCGATCTCTCAATCTATTGTATAAATAAATAAATTATCCACAATGTAGCATAACCCTCTATTGATTTGGAGTGAAATTTATGTCAGACTTTCCCGATTATAATGATCTCGTTAAGAAAGATTTAGAAAATATTAGACAACAAGAACAACAAAAATTTTCTAAACAGCAACAAGAAATGGAACGGGATCGCCGTTTAGTTGAACGGGAACAGGAATTACAGAGACAGCGAAAATTACAACGGGAGTTAGAAAAAGAGAAGGTTCGTTTACGAGCAGAAATTAGACGTAAAAAGGCCATCAAAGCTGAACAGGAAAGACTGGGACAAGAAGCAATAAATAGAGAAGAAAGACGCAAACAGCAAATTCAATCAGATGGAGACAAAGCTAGACAACAAGAATCACAAAAACAATATCCCCCTCGTTCTTATTCTCCTCCTAGTTATTTCCCTTCTCCTCATTCAACTATAGAAGGACATTTACAAGAGTTAGAGCATCTAATTGGTCTAAATAATTTAAAGGATGAACTTCGTAAATATATCAATTTTCTCAAAATTCAAAAGTTACGAGAAAAACAAGGTTTGTCTCAAGTTACTATTACTTTACATTCTGTTTTTTGTGGTTCTCCAGGGACAGGCAAAACAACCGTAGCGAGATTAATGGGACAAATTTATCAACAATTAGGTATCCTTAAAAAAGGCCATTTAATTGAAACTGATCGCTCAGGAATGGTTGCAGGATATGTGGGACAAACAGCACAAAGAGTTGATCAATTAGTACAATCTGCATTAGATGGGGTTCTATTTATTGATGAAGCTTATACTTTAAAACCTGTCGGGTATGGTAATGATTTTGGTCAAGAAGCCATTGAGATGTTGTTAAAAAGAATGGAAGATTATCGAGATAGATTGGTGGTTATTGTTGCTGGTTATGGAGATGAAATGACTCGATTTATTAATTCAAATCCTGGACTAAAATCCCGTTTTAGTCGTTATTTCTATTTTGAAGATTATAGCCCAGAAGAATTAGTGGACATTTTCGAGCTATTTTGTGAGCAACATCGTTATACTTTAACCGAAGCAGCAAAAGAAGTATTATTAACCCGATTTAAGGAATTATATGAAGATCGTGATCAGAGTTTTGGTAATGGCCGTTTGGTTAGAAATATGTTTGAAAAAGCCATTGAAAAACAAGCTAACCGTTTAGTTACTATTTCTGATGTAAATCCTGATACTATGCAGCAAATTTTACCAGAAGATATTGTATAAGTAAAACTTTTAGTATTCAATGGTTTTTGATTCCTAAATAACTATTTTTTCTGATAGTGTTAATTTCCTAGAATATTATGGGAATACTAATATTATAATTGAGATTAACTAATTTATTTTAAAGGAATTATATGAAGATCGTGATCAGAGTTTTGGTAATGGACGTTTGGTTAGAAATATGTTTGAAAAAGCGATTGAAAAACAAGCTAACCGTTTAGTTACTATTCCTGATGTAAATCCTTATACTATGCAGCGAATTTTACCAGAAGATGTCGGTTCATTAATCATTAATAATCAATAATTTAGGTATAAAAATATTCTAATTTTATTAAATAAAACATTTGATACCTAGTTAAATATTTTTTATGACAGTCAAACTTATAAAGGTAAGAAAACAGACTGAATCATTAAGCTACTTGAACTTAAATTACAAATCTTTAACGATCAGGAATTGAGCAGAAACTTTCTCTAGAATTTCTACTAAGTTAAGAATAGGTTAACTTAACTATCCCTAGAGGAATCAATTATGACTTCAACACTGAATCCCGAAATACCGCAAATGCAAGGTTCAGCCTTTGATTTTTTTACCCCCGAATTATCACCCCCAACAGATTACAGACAATCAATCCCTAACTTTGAAAATGCTTACATTTGCGCCAATATTTCTCAACTCTGTTATTTAAGTTCTGTGAATGCAAAACGTATGAATATAGGGTACGAAGAAGCGGTGCGATTGACTCTGTATAGTTGGGGATGTAGTTATGAAGATGTCCAAAAAACCATCTTTATTGATAGTCAAGATATTGAAGATATTGTAGATGATGGTGAAGATATTGATGATATTGATGATATTGATGACAACAAAAAGAAGTATATTGCTGACACCCAAGGATTAATTATTTTTCATAAAAACACCGCTATCATTGGGTTTCGTGGGTCTGAAAAAAAAGTCGGCGACTGGTCAATAAATTTCAAAATCCGTTCTCGTGAACTCGATTATACAGATAAACCATACGAACATGAGAATCCTTTAGCCGTTATTTTCAGTAAAAAACCAAGGGTGCATCGTGGCTTTTTAAAGGCTTTTAAAGCAATTCTTGTTAACTCAAAATATCATGACTCGGTGATGAAACAGCTAGGAGCCGCAGAGAATGTCTGGTTAACGGGACATAGTTTAGGAGGTGCGATCGCTATTCTTGCTGCTAACTATTTATTAGAGCAAGTAGAGGAAGAAATCCAT
>JASJEA010000097.1 GCA_030064935.1 Crocosphaera sp.
CAAGTAGGTACTAGGCGGTTGTGCCCCTGTATTTCAACAGTGCTTTTAATGTTATTTTATTATAGCTTACTTTTGATTCTTAGTGGACTCCCTACGGTCGGCTTATCTAATGTCGTCACCCATAGAAGCAAAGAAACTACTCCTATTTTTCTGGAACATTATCAGACCCTTCAACGTTCAGAAAACCTATAGACTAAATTTTACGCAAATTCCTACGAAGGTTATATCCTGTAAAAGTGAGTAAGTTGTGAGGAAGTGAATTAATGGTTATCTCCCTATCTCCTAACGGCAATGGCCGTTCAAGTCGTCGTTCGACTAATCTCAATGGTAGTCTCCTCGGTACATTACCCCATCTTCCCAATAGCCCCTTATTTGGAACCGATGGCATTCGCGGTAAAGCAGGAGACTTGTTAACCGCCCCCTTTGCTCTACAATTGGGTTTTTGGGCAGGACAAGTTTTAAAATCAAAAACAAGCAACCTAGGCCCCGTTATCATTGGGCAAGACTCCCGTAACTCCAGTGATATGTTATCTATGGCCATGGCTGCCGGACTAACCTCCGCAGGGTTGGAAGTCTGGCAGTTAGGCTTATGTCCAACTCCCTGTGTCGCCTATTCAACCCGACACAGTGAAGCTATAGCCGGGATCATGATTTCTGCTAGTCATAACCCCCCAGAAGACAACGGCATTAAGTTCTTTAACAGCGATGGCACTAAATTATCCTCAACCCTAGCCCAAGAGATAGAAGACGGGTTAAGAGGTCATTTGTTGGTATCTCCTGATGCAATGACAACTTGGGGCAAAACTTTATATCAACCTGGTTTAATAAATACTTATTGTCAATTTTTACAACAAAGTTTACCTCCCTCCTTTAGTTGTCAAGGGATGACAATTGTTTTAGATTTAGCCTGGGGTGCCTCCGTTAATGTCGCACCTGCATTATTTAAAGCTTTAGGGGCTCAAGTCATTTGTTTACACGAAACAGCCAACGGCGATCGCATTAATGTTAACTGTGGTTCAACCCATCTCGACTTATTAAAAACAGCCATTCAAGAGAATCACGCAGACATGGGTTTTGCCTTTGACGGCGATGCAGATCGAGTCATGGCAGTGGATAGTAACGGTCGAGTCGTGGATGGCGATTATATACTCTACCTCTGGGGAAAAAGCCTCTTAGAACGGAGAGAATTGCCCAGTAACCTCTTGATCGGCACAGTTATGGCAAATTTGGGGTTTGAAAGGGCTTGGGAACGTTTAGGGGGCAAATTTGTCCGTACCTCCGTCGGCGATCGCTATGTTCAAGCGCAAATGTGGGAAACCGGTGCCATGCTTGGGGGCGAACAATCCGGACACATTATCTGTCATCATTATGGTGTATCTGGAGATGGTGTCCAAACCGCTTTACAGTTAGCTGCATTGGTTCATCAGTCTGGAGCATCTCTGGCTGAGTTAGTTAATAATAGTTTTGATACCTATCCGCAAATCTTACGCAATGTCCGTTTAGAAGATAGGGAAAAGTTGCGTTATTGGCAAGACTGTCAACCCCTGCAAGAAGCCATTAAACAAGCACAAGAAAGTATGGGTAATACCGGTAGAGTGTTAGTTCGCGCTTCAGGTACAGAACCCCTGTTGCGGGTTATGGTTGAGTCTGAATGTCCCGATGCGGCGAATCATTGGGTTAACTATTTAGTGGCAATGGTAGAAACCCACTTGGCAGAATGAAGAATTAAGAATGAAATTAATTCTCTGTTTTCCTCAATCTCCTAAGTTAGATCTTGTCTACTACGATTATCTGTAAGTTTTCTCAATTCTTAAGTAGGAAGGTGGGCAATGCCCACCCTAACTAATATTGCATCTTGAATAACCCTACCGTGTAGACGGGTAGGGATTCTTTATGCGATAGACGCAAAGGCGTATCCAATGGCCTCTAATACCTCACCCAATAGGGTTTGGCTTTACTTTTTTCTTCTCTTTTCTGAGAGACTTAGCATTCAGCTAATAGGGTTTGATGTGAGCGCTTAGTTTTAGCCCCTGACCATTTTCGCTACTCAAAGTAGGTACTAGGCGGTTGTGCCTCTGTATTGCAACAGTGCTTTTGTCTCCATTATACTTTAATGTTTCTTCTTAGTCGACGCTTCGCGGTGTCTTGAGTGCGTAATTCCGAGGACACCTCGGAATTACGCACTCGCTTTATATTTTGGTCGCCATTCATCCCTAACTTTCAGAAGATTAGGGTATTCTGGCGACATCAGAATAAACCACTCAGTAACTATCAATAATTGTTGGTGTATGACAAGATTTGGTCTAAACTAAAAGGCGATACTAAAGCCGAAAAAGATTAATTATAATGACCTTAAATTCCTCGTTTGAAGCCTTTATGCAAGAGCGACCAACTTATTCTGAGGCTTATTATCGTTTTGAAGAGCTTCAACCCATTCTAGCTCACTCAGCACGTATTGTTTTCGAGATGCACGGCAATCGCCTCAAAAAGCCTGTTGATCAAATATTAGGTTACTTGGAGATCCATGAGCCAACTAATTACCTTGATCTCTACATAGAACGGGTGTCCGAACTTATGAAAATGCAGCAGCGTTTTAACCGTGAGCCGATACTTGCGAACTTGAGTGACACAAATGCAAATGTATCACGTGAAGCTTACAACGTATCACTTCTACTTTCGATTCTCTTTTCTAACCATCGCTTTGAAATTATTGATCAACTTAAGAATTTTCTAAACATGGTGCGTAGACCTACAGGTAAAGTCGTCTCTATTGGTATGGGTACTGGCTATGAACTTATGCTTACTGCACGCACTCTAAAAGGTTGGGAATTATATGGCTACGACATCGATCTCGCTACACACGAAATGGCAAGAAATCTGAATAAACACTTTGGAACTCTGGAGTCACTAACCTTCAAACAAGAGTTTCCTTTAAACGGGCCAACTCCTGAAACAAAGGGGAGGTTCGAAGCGATTATACTGTGCGAGGTACTTGAACACCTACCTGATCCGGTAACAGCTTTACAAACTCTGAAGCAATGTTTACATCCCAACGGTTATCTCTTCCTGACAATGGCCATCAATATCGCTCAAGAAGATCATATTTATCTTTATCCAGATATCGCAAGCTGCCGTAAGCAAATAACGATGTGTGGACTTAAGCCGCTTTTTGAATGGATTACTCCAGTCACAGTACAGGTACTTCCCCAAGGAAAAGATCGAGAACACAATTTCTATAGCGGTAATTATATAGCTATCGTACAGTGAACTACCCTACCCTACTACGTTGAGGGTGGGGGTTCCTACCCTCAAGAAGTGAACGCTCTTGATACACTTCATTTCAACAGTTTGGTTGGGTGTAGATTCAGAAACTTCTGGCCCCTATATATCCATCGGAAAATTGTAGCAAATTATGACAGGCGTTAATATCTCTGTCTTTAATCTGTATGGAATTCTCGGCAAGTTCATGCTCTATCTTTTTTTAACCATCACTTTAATATTTAAGTCTTCGCAAATAATCACTTTTTTCCATCGGCCAGCGACTTTTTTATGAATTTTTGCTACTCTAACTATAGCTTTATTTCTCTTTTTAGATCCTCTTACTTTACGACTTAACCTCTTTTGTCTAATTTGTAACCTTCTTAATGGGCTTTGAAAATATAGTGAAGAAGAAGTTAAGTTTATTATAACCAATTTAGATGATGCCAGTGAAGTTATTAAATACTATAAAATGAAAGGGGTAATTTAGCTTTTTCTAGAAGACAAAAACCTGTACAATCCTAGAGATAAATAAATATTATATCTATTCTATGAAACCAGTTGCTCCTTTAAATTATTCTCAGGCTTCTGTTGAAGCCCAAGCCGTTTTGAGAGAAATTGAGAAAGGATTTGGACAAATTCCTAATCTATTCAAGACTATGGCCCATTTCCCCCCCTTACTCAAAGCAAATTGGGAAAAATATAAAGCTGTGATGTTGAAAGGAAATCTATCACGCCAGGGAAAAGAGTCTCTAGCTTTATTAGTATCTCTTGATAATGGTTGCCATTATTGTGTAGCTGCTCACAGTCAAGCACTATTGAAGCTAGGTTTATCCCCAGCACAAGTGCAAGCAACAGTCGAATCAAAATTAACAGAAACTGGGCTTCAAAAAAAAGAAATTCAACTACTGTCCCTCGCACGCAGAGCGAATAAAAATCCTCATGAGATCGATGAGTCGAGTTTTGAAGATTTAAAGCAATTGGGAGTGACAGAAGTTGAAATAATAGAAACTCTTGGGGTAGTAGAATTGTTTGTCGGTTTCAATAAATTTGTCGATACTCTAAAAGTTGAACAAGACTTTTAATTGATTCAGAAACAATTTTGGGGCCCCTACTTTGGAGGTGCGCCAAGATAATCAAACTTACCTAATTCTACCCCGCAATGACGAAGAATATCGTAGGCTGTGGTGACGTGAAAATACACATTAGGAAGAATAAAATACAACAAAAATGATTGCCCATCAAAAGTCAATATTTCGTCCCTAATAGGTATTTCAATGGTTTTCGCTTCTGTATCGTCAACTTGTAAAGGGGTGAATGTTTCTAAGTAAGTAATTGTATTTTGAACCCGACTAATCAGTTCTGGAAATGTTGTCTCTGTATCCTCCATTTCCGTAAGTTCAACCCCTGCTAGTCTAGCCATGCCCCTTCTAGCAATATCTGAGGCAATTTGCACTTGTTTCGATAAAGGAAACATATTCGGGTAGAGACGAAATCCGATGAGAACAACTGGGTCAATCTTTTTCGCCTCAGCATGGGCTGCCCCTTTTTCCAAAATCCCCACCAAGTTATTTAAGGTGCGGGTTAAAGGTGGAATGGCCGCTTGATACATCGAAAGTGTCATAATCTAGAATCCTTTCCTTTTAGTCCACTTCCAGTTTACCTTCCCAAGCCCCCCATTCATAAGGGTTAACGAAGTCAGAAGTCCCTAGCTTCGCTCCGACACTATCCCACAGAAATTGTTGAAAGAAACAGAGATTTATCTCGATAAATCTACAATCTGCTTCTTGTTTAATTATGCTTAGGCAATGACATCCCTAACAGAATCACAAACCCAAGTCCGACTAACGTCACAGATGGCTCAGGCACTGTAGTGGATGCACCAAAAAATGCAGTGTTATTGCCGACTATTCTATAATCAACCACTACAGGTAGGTGATCACTAAATCGCGATAAGGCGGATAACACAGAACTAGAAGCACCATTACCTGTGGTAATAGGCTGGTTGAGAATATGGGTTCCGTTATTCCCCAGAACGCGATAGCCCCCAGTGATGTCTAAGCCAAATCCATCGAAAAGCTCAGAACTAACTAACTGAGTATCAAATAAATCATCCATTGGTCCTCCAGGATTATTGGTGTGGAAGCTAAGAAAAGAGGGATTATCCCGCCAATTTCCTGGGGAGAAAAAAGAAAAGGCTTGTCCGGCTCCACTACCTGTAAAAATGTTATACGCACTAGGAGAGGCTTCACTCGAAGAATTCCAGTTAAAGTCTCCACCATAAATAATGTTAGCCGAACCTAAAGTATTAGCATTATTACGAATAATACTTGCTTCACTGGCTCTTATATTCTCATCACTACTGCTACTCCCTGATCTTAAATGAACAGCATAAGCGTAAAAGTCAGTGCTTGTATTTGAGGCCCCTACTGGTCGAAATAAACCTCTGAGAGTCGGATGGGTTAGTCCTGATGTTAGCTGAGATAATCCCACTAAACTGAGGGTAGAAGAGTCGTAAAATAGACCCGTGCGATCGCCTCCTCCATCAGCACTAGCAGTTCTAAAACGATAACTATTGGTATTAAAGGCGTTGTTCAAAGCAGTTCGCGTCGAAAAGGTAGAGCTAGAATCCGTTTCTGCAACAAACAACAAATCGACTCTTCCTATGGCTCTAAAAACCGTTTCCATATCAAGTTGTTGACTGGTATTATTAGGACGATTGGCCACATTCCAGTTGACAAAGGTTAAAGCAAAAGCTCTAACTTGCATTAACAATAGAAATATGAAACCTAAAAGTAAAGATTTGCCTAACTTTCTCATAATTTTGTAACAAAACTCTTAATTTGTCTGGTTTTGGTCACTGAGAATTGTAGAAGTTAGAAATTAATAAAAAGTTAATAGAAAAGAAACACATAATTAAATTATCTTTTTAAAAGATTTAATTTACATTTTGCACTTTCGACAAAAATAGCTATTTTAGAGAAGGAACAGGAAAAAGGATTTATTTTGACTAAAAAAAGGGGTTTCAATCTTCCCCTTTCAAGGGTATAAAAAGCGGTAGAGGGATGGCGAGAAGCCCTCACCATATCTAACCAACCAAGAGAAGAAACACCTCCCTTGTTTCCAGTCTTAAACTTGAGGAATCAGTAATTCTAAACTCTCAATTCTTATTGACTTTAACTGCTTGAGAATTGATTTTCTTTGTTAACCTGAGTTCGATATAGGGAAATTTGGAAACAATTTACTAAAATCAGCAGTCTCAAACACTCATTGTCTCGTTTAAAAAATAATAACCCCGAACTCCGAACTCCTAACACTGAACCCAGGTTTTGTTAAGTCCAATCTTGTTGTTCTTCATTAGAAGCACTACGATACACTTTTCCTTTGTGATGGAGTTGACGAGTTTGCTCAAATAGTTCTTCTTCCGTTAACTGCCATTGTTCTAAAATTAAATCTAAATCTTGACTCAGTTGACGCGCCCCTGGAAAATTACAGTAACGAATACGAAGCCTGGCCAACTCAGCCAAGTTGCGGGGTTCAGGTTCTGCCACCAATAACTCGTTAACAATGAGGCGATCGCCTTTTTCTTGAGGGTGTTTTTGTTCTTGTGCCATCTTCAACGATAAAATAATTCCGGAATTTGCCAGAGATTAACCACTTTATCAAAGCCCCCAGAAGCCAGATACTCTCCATTGGGACTAAACGCTAACACATTTACCTGTTCATTATGAGCTCTGAGGTGTCGCAATAAACGCCCTGTTTCTACACGCCATAATCGAACACCATCAATACTCGAACTAGCCAATACCTTACCATTAGGACTCAAAGCAATAGACTCAACTCTTCCGGTATGGCCTGTCCAAGTCTCTAATAAATCGCCACTGGCGAGATCCCACAGCTTAATCGTACCATCATGACTGGCAGTAATTATCGTTTTTTCGTCAGGAGTAATGGCTAAGCCGGAAATCGTTCGAGAATGGGCAGAAAATCGAGATACGATGGATCTGTCTCTAAGATTCCAAAAAGTTACCCTTCCTTGATCGTCCCCACTAGCCACTAAAAAGCCGTTGGGGTGCATAGCTAAAGCATAACCAGGAGTGCCAAAATCTTCGAGTTGATAGAGGAAACGAGGGGGATCTAAACTCCAAACCCGAATACCTCCTAAAGAACCTGTAACCACAAACTTACTGTCGGGAGTAACAGCCAGAGAAAAAACATAACTGTAGTGATCAAAAAAACTGACCTTACTATCTCTTTCTGGCCAAACCCAAAAATGGAGATCCGCATCTTCTCCGCTACTGATTAAGGTTTTTCCATTGGGAGAAATCGCCAGGGTTAAAATGGCTGAACTCTGGGCCCGTAGTGTGCTAATTTCTCTTCCGTGTCTAATTGACCAAAATTTTAAAAAAGGTTCACTGCTTCCCCCCCCACTAATCACCGTTTCTCCATTGGGACTAAATGTTAGGGAACGAATGGGAGTAGTATGACCTGTAAAACGATGTTTGAGCCGTAGTCCGGTTATTTGTGCCTCAATTTTTTGCTCAGATAAAGTCTGTTGTTGCTGTCGAATGAGTTGGCCATTAGCAGGGTTTATCCAGCCTTGAGTAATCAAAATCAAAGCTGTCACAATCAGTCCTAATGGTTGAGTTTTTCTCTCTGGGATCTCCAAATGGTTCATCTTATTCAATGCTTATCTTTAGCCTAATGACACATAGTAATTACTACATCCCCACGCTTTTTGTCTAAGTATTGAGGATTTTAGTTTGTGATGGCTATATTGTATCTATCGAGTAATGAACCGACAACTTCCTCACCTTGGTGTGCGACGGGATTTATCATTGGTGAGTAAAGGTAATGGGGTTTTGGCAGAACTAGGGGGTAAATATCGTCTAGGTCTATCTTGAGTTACAATAGGCTGGGCTTTTTGAACCTGCAACCAGCGTAAAATGACCGAAACAGAAACAATAAACAAGCCGAAGGAGAATAATGACCAACGTTGACCTACACCCCCCATAACGGCATCCACGGCCCCCATCACTAAAATAAAACTAGAAATGGGTTCTTTACGGTAAAGGGTTTTTAGAACACGAGGCAATAAAATATTCATAGTTGTATGTTTAGAATATCTAATCTAATTTCAGCTTATCTTACCTGCTACAAAATATACTGTAGAAACCTCGGAGATTAGATTAATTTTTTAGGGGATTTTCACTGATATTTAGTTTAGTTATAATCTAATTTATATTTATCAGGGTGGTTGAAAGGGAAAAGAGGGAATACCTGACTCTCAATCTGGCTAACGAAACAGGGGTTTCTGGTGCTTCGGTGCTGCTTGTGAATGAAATAGAAAGAATTCCCCCCCAACTAAAAATTACCTTCTTATGTCGAAAGTTTACTGTAATCCTAGCCAAGACAATAACCCTTGGCCTGTTAGGTATTCAATGGCTAGGATTAATAAAAAGCCAATCATCGCCGCTCGACCATTCAAACGTTCTGCATAGTCATTAAACCCAAACTTGGGATCTTCTAGTTTGGGGGTTTCAGTAGGTTGGTTAGAAGGTTCACTCATCGCTTTTCTCAATGATTGATTTTGTTTACATTTCTTTACTAATTTAGCGCAAAGGGGGAATTTTTAAAAAATTGAGGAAACTGAGCAAGATTTAGAATTTAGAACGAAGAACACAGAAAAAGTTAAATTCCACATTCCACATTCTAAATTCTAAATTCCTCTTGCTAGTCACGGCCACTAATAGCAATGAGCAGACGTAAGATAAAAATGAAGAGATTGATATAAGTCAGATACATCGATAAAGCAGCCGAAAGATACTGCTCATCGTTATAAGTACGGGGAAGAATGTAAAAATCAACAACGGCAGCCCCTGCAAAGAGGAAAACTCCTAATCCAGAAATAGCGATTTCTAACCAACTGGGGGTATAAACGCCAAATAAAGAGAAAATGAGTTGACCCACAATAACCACTAACAGGGCAATCATACCGAGTCCAATGGTTTTGGTTAAAGCCATCCCGTCTTGATCGGAAAGATTCGAGCCCACACTGCGCGCAACAATAAAAGTAATCCCACAGCCTAGGGCTGCGATCGCAATGCCTTGACTGCCGACTCCTTGGGTACCGAGGGCGAGGTAAACCAATCCACTTAGGGTATATCCCGACAGTAAACTGTATATAGCGAGTAAAGGTAAAGCAGTGCTATTGTTACCTTTTTCAGCGATATTACGAGCTACAAAAAAGAGAATTAATTCTAGTACGATCGCCGCAAAAAAAGTGGGAAAAAAGAGGTTAGGATAAGATTCAATAACCCCTAAACCACCATAAGTCCCAACTGCGGTTAGAACTAGTCCACCTCCCACAAAAGGTAAGGCATTGGCAACGACATTGGGGCCAACTAAAGATTGGCCTTTGGCTTCACGGAGTGCATCACGAAAGTTACTGGTATTACTCATACTCTCTCTCTCTAAATGATTTGATAGACAAGTTCAATACTATACTAACTTAACTTTCCCTTCATTACTTTCAACGCTCATTAAGACGCTTAAAAATTAGACAAAAGAGGTTGATTCAAAAAGCTAAAGACTCTAAAAATACAAAAAAAGCTAGATTTAAACTATTTAAAATAGATGAAAAATTCACTAGCAAACAATTATAATATCAACACAAAATTACTTATTAATTGACTAAAACAACCAACTTATTATATGTGATAAAATAAAGATAAAAGGGATGGTTAAAAATTGAAAATCATCTAAACAGATTAGTGGACGAAAAAAGGGTTCTAAGCCTTATCTTTCAAGGAGATGAAAAGCGGTCGAGGGATGGCGATATTTCCTCACCATCCCTCGACCAAGAGAAGAAGAATTTTCCCTGTTTAAAGCATCCAAATTGAGTGTTCAGTAATTCTGAATTCTACATTTTGATTGACATAGTTTGGGGGCAATTATTAAGTATTTCCCATACTTGTCAGATCCAAAATTTTTTAGTTTTGGGAGTTCGTAGTTCGTAGTTCTTAGTTTGGGAAGAAGACATCAGTGTACCTGATGAGAGTGAGAAACGCTATATACTGCTTTGCCATTAGTTGGGGCACTTCACAGCTTATCTTGAGGTCAGATGGCTAGTAAGGAATACCGAATAGGGTAATACTGAGTAATGTTATATCTTCGAGCAGATGTAAGCAAAAATTTCTAGAAATTGTCTCCTTTGTCGGTTAAAGGTAATAGTTAGTAAAGTAGACAGAGGCTAATTTAAGTATTTATGCAGAATGATCTTACGTAAGTTGAAAATATTTCCGTGTAATACCGATAGTAGGGAATTTCTCTGAGAAGGACAATAGGAAAATATAGACAAGATTCCTTAGTTCGATTTTGAACTAAGCGACGGCTACTTATCAATCTTTCGTCGAGGGATTGATCGAGGGAGTGTTTTTCGGGATACATCCCTACCGTTAGAATATCGAGCTATTATTTTCTCATTTTAAAATTATTTTTGGGTATAAAATCATGACCACTAAATATAATCAATCCTCTCAGAAGAAACATATAGACATGATCGAACTCTTAAGTGTTTATGCTCGTAATCCATCTTTAGAACTACGCAATCAACTGGTAGAAAGAAATCTGGGATTAGTGCGTCAAGTAGCTCACCGTATTAGTCGCCAGTGCTCAGAGCCTTATGAAGATTTAGAACAAATTGGTTATTTAGGTTTAATTCGTGCCATTGAAAGGTTTGATCCCCAACAAGGTTGTGCCTTTAGCTCTTTTGCGATTCCCTATATTCGCGGAGAAATGCTGCACTATCTTCGTGATAAGGGAAGTGTAATGAGAATTCCTAGACGGTGGCAAGAACTTTACAATAAGGGGAAAAAAATACGCAAAAAATTAACCGTTACTTTAAATAGGCCCCCTTTAGATTGGGAAATGGCTGAAGCCTTGGAAGTTCCTTTAGAAGAATGGCATGAATGTCAACTAGCTTTGCAAAACCGGCTTTTGGTCAGTTTAGATGCAACCATTAGTCAAAATGTTGATTGCTCTATCAGTTTTGGTGATACTTTGCCCGATCAACATTATCAGGCTAAACAAAGACTAGAAGAAGATCGCTTACAATTACAAAGGGCCATGAGTCAATTAGAGGAGAAAACCAAAGCAGCCATCGAATGCGTCTTTTTGAACGAACTTCCTCGCAAAGAAGCGGCTAAAAAAATTGGCATTAGTCCGATGACTGTAACCCGTCATTTGAAAAAAGGCATTCAACAACTAGGTTCTATACTAGAACCCCAAGTGGCTTAGAAGAATTGAGAATTAAGAATTTTTGGATTTCTTCATTCTCAATTCTCCATTAAAAAATCATAACTCCGAACTCCAAACTCACTTTGTACCAACCAAAATACTGATACACTTGACGGGAACATTAACCCCATCATTAGTTAGTCTATAGGGTGAAACCCTTAGCAATATCAAGGCCCTATGACAACTATTGCCGAATATACTGAACTAACTTCCCTATCAGAAGTGTGGGCGATCGCTGCTACCAAATTTCCTGATATCTTGGCACTGCATGATCCCCACAGTAAACCAGCAGTTCAATTAACCTTTGCTCAGCTATACCAACAATTAAAACAATTTGCCGCCGGACTGCAAGCACTAGGAATTAAACCAGATGATAAAGTCAGTTTAATTGCAGATAATAGTCCCCGTTGGTTTATTGCTGACCAAGGATCGATGTTAGCTGGTGCAGCCAACGCGGTGAGATCCGCTCAGGCGGATGAAAACGAATTAGCCTATATTCTCAGAGATAGTGATAGTAGTACCCTGATCGTTGAAAATCAGAAAACCTTAGCTAAAATACGCTCCTTTTGTGACGAAATACCCCTACAATTAATTATTTTATTAAGCGACGAAACCCCGACAACAGGGGATTCTATTAAAACCCTGAATTTTACTCAATTAATGGAACTAGGGGCAAACCATGACTTACAACCAGTCAGTAAAAAGGATAAAGATTTAGCTACTTTAATCTACACATCTGGAACCACAGGGCAACCCAAAGGTGCAATGCTATCTCATGGGAACTTATTACATCAGGTCAAGAATTTAGATTCGGTGATTCAACCCAAAGCAGGGGACAGTGTACTCAGCATTCTACCCTCTTGGCATTCCTATGAACGTAGCGCAGAGTATTTCTTATTGTCTCAAGGATGTACCCTCATCTACACCAATATCCGCAACTTTAAAACCGATCTCAAAAAGTTTAAACCTGAACACATGGTGGGGGTTCCTCGTCTTTGGGACTCCCTTTATGAAGGGATACAAAAGCAACTGAGGGAACAAAGTCCTACCCAACAAAAAATTGTCCAGTTTTTCTTCAACATTTCCCAAAACTTTATTCTCTCTCGACGTATTGCCGATAACATGAGCTTAGAACACTTTGATGCCTCTGGGGTAGAAAGGTTCATAGCCCGTCTTAAAGCTATCTTCTTAGCACCTTTACACAGTTTGGGGGATAAATTAGTCTATCAAAAAATTCGGGACGGTTTAGGAGGAAATTTTGAAACCCTGGTGAGTGGTGGCGGTTCTCTGGCTAAGCATTTAGACGACTTCTATGAAATCATCAATGTCCCTGTTTTAGTGGGTTATGGCCTCACAGAAACTTCTCCCGTAACCAACGCCCGCACTCATAGTCATAACTTACGAGGATCTTCGGGGCAACCCATTCCCCAAACAGAAATTAAAATCGTTGATCTCAATACCGGTGAGTCTCTTCCCCAAGGAAAACGGGGCGTTGTTCTCATTCGGGGGCCTCAAGTGATGCAAGGTTATTATAAAAAACCCGAAGCAACAGCCAAAGCGATCGATCCTCAAGGATGGTTTGATAGTGGGGACTTAGGTTGGATAACTCCCATGAATGATTTAGTAATCACTGGAAGAGCTAAAGATACCATTGTCTTGAGCAATGGAGAAAATATTGAACCTCAACCCATCGAAGACGCTTGTGTGAGAAGTCCTTATATTGACCAAATGATGTTAGTGGGACAAGATCAAAAAGCATTAGGAGCTTTGATTGTACCTAACTTGGACGCATTGCAAACATGGGGCAACAATCAACAACTCAACCTCACGTTTCCCCCAGTCGATGCCAGCCGAGAAACGATCCTCAATAGTGATCTCTATGGCAAACCTGTTCAAGACTTATTCAAACAAGAACTCAAACGAGAAGTGAAAAACCGACCCGGATATCGGGCAGATGACCAGATTAAAGCTTTTGAATTGATTTTAGAACCCTTTTCTGTAGAAAACGGCATGATGACTCAAACCTTGAAAATAAAACGGCCTGTAGTGACGGAACGATATCAAGGTATGATCAACGGGATGTTTGAATCTTAATCATTGCAAGGTCTTAGTCATAGGAGAAAACAGGTATGGAAGAAGCAAACACTAGCTTACTACTAAAACGTCCAGTCAATCTCAAAGTCATTGTTACCACTCGCTGGAAAGAGGAAATGCAGCAACAACTGCAGTCACAAATCACCCAGCTTGACAACCAAATGCAACAAATTGAAATGCAAGGACAACGAGCAATCACGGAGATTCAAAAACAAAGTATTTCCCCCCCAGGACCAGAAGTGACGCAACAAATTGATAATATTCAGTTGCAGGTTAACCAGAAAAAAAGTGAACTGCTAGAAAGGAAAAATCAATTTTTACAACAAATGCAGCAAGTTCAAACCGTTGAGTTAGAACAAGAAGTAGTTCAAGGACAACTCGAAAGTTTTTTCCGTATTGAAAAAGGAGAGAACTTAGTTAAAAAATTAAATGTAGAAATTGTCGTTCGCGATGGCGTAATTGAAGAGATACGAGGAGATATTTAAGTTGTCTCGGTGAACAAGTAATTTCCAACAGTGATCTGTTCCTCCGAAATTGACACTCCCCCGTTACAGCCTTAGCTTAACGGGGGAGTGTGAACTTTTCCCACTCTGTCAGTTGATTATTTAGCTGGGCTAATCAATTTTTTCGAGTTGCCAAAGAATTTGGTTTCCTTCTCGGCGAACCCGTGAAACAACCCAATTACGCCAAGACCAATGATCACCACGACTGGTGACAGCACTAGCATTGATGTCCATTAAATCAGCTAATTCTGAGCTAGTGATTAAGTAGCCTTTACTCGCAATCTCATCGGCAACCCGTAGGGTTTCAATGAGGTTTTGAATTTCAATGACTCTCTCTTCACGGGAGAGATCGAACTCTTCAATTGTATTGACAGATGCGTCAATCATAATAGTATGGATTTAAAATTGCTAAAGGGTGGTCTTGAATAAACGATAAAGAAAGTGGCTCAGATTTGATGAATCTGGCTACTGTTTATCATAGCGACTTTTGGATAAATTATCAGTAATGCACATTTTTTTATCAGGAATGATTGACTTGTCTATATTGTGCGAATCGTTTTTTGATGCTGATCTCACCATTGCTCCCTAAGTTGATGTGGGTTTTGGAAAAGTCCTCATCCTTTTAGAGACTGTTTTTAAGGAGCTCAGAAGTTTCTTGAGGCAGTTCCGAAACTGTCCCACGGGAGATGTTGGTGAACTCGGAGTTAACAAGCGATCGCCAGAAATAACTGGACACATCGGTTCAACAGAAGGGTTAGCACACTTGAATTTTTGTAAAATGTTGGGCGTTTATCAGTAACAACTCACAGAAAAAATTAGTAGAATAGACTTATAAAACAAGAGTAAAAATAACTGACTCCTGAAATAGAATTAAGGTGGTTTATTGGTTACGTTTCCTATTAACTAAATAGGAAGATTGCGATTGTGTTTTTCTATTTTTTAAAAGCTCATTTTGTCAACCATAATCAAACACAAAAGGGAAGATAAGTCAATCATAAAAACTTATCTTATCTTAATGTTACTAAAATTGAGTATAATTTGAGGACAAAATGATGAGTAGTAATGGTAAAAATGGTTCACTTCCAACTCTAAATCCAGTCTTACCTGAAATCCCAAAACGTGAAGATATTTTCCATTTGGAGGGTGATGGCAATCAACTTCAGCCTTTTTTAAGGGTGGATAAACCGCCTGAAAACCTTAAGGAAACTCCTCCTATTCTTTCTTTTCAGCGTAAAAGAGATATAGAAATTACTTGGGAACAAGTCTTAGGTAATTCTGCAACAGAAGGATTAACTTCTATTGCTTCTATTCGGGAATATTTTGAATCTTCTTGGGGATTCTCCCCCGGTAAATTAACAGAAAAAGATTTGAAAAAAATTAAACCTGAGCCAAAAACTTGGTATCGGAGTACAGTTGATAAGGATGGTAATCCAAATGCTGAAAAAATTGAAAACGGATTAATTTTCCAACATGGTACTAGCGGTCGTTCTTATCTAATCTTGGCAAAAGAAAATCCGTTAAAACGGGAATATTTTGAGACCCTAGCTAAATATAATGAAGCTTGGAACGAGAAAATAATTGGTGTTGAGCTAGTTTTTGGCAATGAATATAAGGCGAAAACGTTTTTCACTGAGTGTGAAGAATTAGACTTAAGGCCAGAATTGATTGAAAGACAGTATCAAGAACTATCAATTCAAAAAGGATTTGCCGAAAAAGTTAACACCAAAGTTGAACAACTCACCCAAAAATTGATTGATAAAATTCTTGCTCAAGAAGATATTGCTAACGCCCCAGAAAGCTTAGAAACAATACAGCAACAATGTCTACGCTTAGAAATGGGTGAGTATAACGTTAACCGTCGCTTACGTCGTTTAAAATCTCAGGCTGCCGATTTAGGTTATTATCTCTTTCTTGAAGATTACGATATGACTTTCCCTAATAAGACAGAACCCAAAAAAGTCAAGGCAGGGGAACTTTATTCTCAATTTAAACGCATTTTACGATGGACCACAAACCATACCAGGACAGAAAAATGTGGTTTGTTTGGTTGGGGAAGAAAAAAAGTTAACTGGGATGTCGGGCTAAGTCCCACGCTATAAACGAGGGGGACGCATCGAACCGTAGGTGAGTACCCCCAAGGTTTTAGCGTGCGGATAAAGCCCGACCAATATATTAACGTGCGACAGCACAACCTTGC
>JASJEA010000295.1 GCA_030064935.1 Crocosphaera sp.
TTCTAGCTTTTCATAAGCTTCTTTAGGCAAATTTCCTTCAATCAACATTAACCGATGTTGCTGTCTTAATTCTTCCACTTCTTTCAGAGCTTGAACAGGATTTGTTTCTACATAACAACTAATTTCACTAAGAGCTAAACGGCTATTTTTAATCAACTTTTTACATCGTTTCTGACGCCACACTCGCAGTAAAAAGCCGATGATACCTGTAAAGATAACAATAATAACACCAGCTTGTAAGTCTTGATTTTCCTCAAAGTAGCGCATCCAAATTTTTCTGGGATCGCCTTCGTTAAATGCTTGTAGGGAACCAGGATGGAGATATAGCAACCCACTGCGTAATAAAGAGCGAGCATTGCCGTTAGCAAGCTCTGGGTAAAATAATGAGTATTGCCGAGAAGATGAGATGAGCGACCAAGTTAAAAGAGCAATTTTTTCTTTGCTAACATCGGGGCGAGTTACTAAAGCGGCAGCAGTAGAAATGGTGGGTAAGTCTTCTTGGGGTAGGGGTTGTAGAGGCATATAACTACCCTTGGGAAAAGTTGCTCTTTGGTATGATTCGGGAAATTGAATGGTTAAGTAGTTAATAAAAGAAGTTGCCATTGGAACTAACTTGAGGGTAGGAGGTGTTGTTAATTGAGCTTTCACTTTTTTACTACCTCCTAATGGTCCGACATAAACTAAAGCATCTATTTCTTGTTGTTTAAGTTTCCTAAATCCTTGTTTGAAATCAAGTTCTTGTTCAATGATTTTTAAATTGGTAGCACTGAATAGTCGTTTGGCAGTGAAGTAAATGCCAGTACCAGGGGTACCAAAGGTGACTATTTTTCCTTCAAGATCGCTAAAAGTTTTGATTTCTGAGTCAGATGGTGTAATGAGGTGTAAATATTCATGGGCAAGAACAGCTATTGCTTGTACTTTACCTGCTTTCATTGCTTCGCTAGCTACGTCTAATTGAACTAGAGCAAGGTCTGTTTCTTTATTGACCAGACGTTCTAGGTTTTCCTGTGAACCTTCGGAATTATAATTGCTGTGGATAGACATTTTCCCAACTTCGTGAGCCGAATTTACTATTTGTCTACCGATGCGTTCGTAAGCTCCACCGTTGGCACCACTGGAGAGGATGAGGTTATGACGTTGGGTGCTGCAGCTAGTTAAGGCGATCGCCCATAATAATATCCCTCCTATTTCTATTAGTTTAGTGGGTTGTTTTTTTTGGTGTTTCATATAATGTTTTTTTTTGATGGCAAGGCTACTTTACTTAAGCTACAATTTTATATTAAAAAAGCGGTTAGCGGTTAGCGGTTAGCACTCAGCAAGATTATTTTTTAAAGTTTAGAAGGGGATTTCAACCCCGACCCAACAATCCTACGCTTGGGGCTAACTACTGAATTAGACACGCGTTGGACAAATATTAAGAAATCTTGAAAATCTGCTGATTATCTGCTATCATACATTAAAGTCATTCAAAAATTATCAAAGACTTTTCATGGCTTACCAGTTCAAATGAAATCAATCAAGACTAAATTAAAAGTCAATAATTACCAAAAAACCATTAGCTAGTGCAATTGCTGATTGTGGGTTTTATGAGTTTAAGCGTCAGCTATCATATAAGTGTGAGTGGTATGGCTCAAAGTTACTAATAGCTGATAGATTTTATCCAAGTTCTCAGCTCTGCTCTCATTGTGTGCATCGATAGAAAATGCCATTGAGTATGAGAACTTACGAATGTAGCAACTGTGGTTCAAGAGCAGATAGAGACTTCAATGCTGCTATCAACCTAGAAAACTATAGTAATAGCTTGAGTTCCAAGCGATTTGAAACCTGCTCTCGAAGATAAGTTACAGACTGCGGTCAGTGGTATATGCGTGAAACAGGAAGCTAGCTCCAAAACCCTCATGGGTAAGTTTGGGTAAGTTTAGTAGAACCGTTACAGGGGGTTTTAACAATCGCTCAAAAAGTTGTTAACCTTAGCAAAGCTCCTCTTACCGAATTATTAATTAGTTATTAATAATTAATTAATTCGCGCCTTGAAGCCTCCCCTTGGATAGGGAAAAAAAGTGCTCTTGAATTTCCCAATATTCAATTCCCGAGCGGTTTTAACCTTCTTGTAATTATCAATTATCCATTATCAATTATCAATTAATGAAGTCCTCTATTACTACGGCTTACAGTCTGGCGATCGGCTTTGTCCCGCGTCCCACAGGTCAAAATTCCTAGTCCCTCATCTCTGAGATTAATTGCAGCGTTAACATCTCTGTTGTGTTTGGTGTGACAGTTCTCGCAAGTCCATTGTCTGACATCAAGGGGTAAGCTTTCAAATTGATTTAAGCAAATATGACAAGTCTTAGAACTGGGGAAAAACCTATCTACTTCTTGATAAAGTTTGCCTTCATTTTCTGCTTTATACTTAAGCATGAGGAGTAAACATTCCCCATCCAACTTGTCCTATCGCCTTAGCTAGACAATGATTTTTCATCATTCCTTTTACGTTAAGATTTTCAGTTACTATGACTTGGTTTTCGTCAACTATCCTACGCAATAGCTTGTGTAGAAAATCCTCACGACACTTAGCAATTTTACCGAATCATTAATAATTAATAATTATTAATTAAATAATTCAGCTTACCGAAAAATAAAGGTTTAAAGCCTCTCCTTTAAAGGAGAAAAAAACAAAAAAATTCCCTTTTAACCAACCCTATCCGTTTTCAAGAAGAGGTAATTATTAATTATTAATTATTAATTATTGAACCGGCCTCCCCTTTCAAGGGAAAAAAAATGCTCTTGAATTTCCTTATATTCAATTCCCTAACGGTTTTAACCTTCTTGTAATTATCAATTATCAATTATCCATTATCCATTAATGAAGATGAACTCTAGCAACTTTCTTTCTGGCTTTGTTGCGGTTGTTAGAACCTTTTTGCTTTCTAGATAATTGCTGCTGCTTTTGTTTTAAATTCTTTTCATATTTAGTTAAAAATTTTGGATTCTCAAACTTAGAGCCATCACTGGCAATACAGAAATGGGTTAAGCCAACGTCAATTCCTATTGCTTTACCATCAGTGCGTTCTGCTGGTTTTTCTTGACAATCCTCAAACAAAATATTGATTGCAGCAGTTTTTAGATACAGTAACGGTTTTGATTTTACCTTCAATAAGTCTATGAATAATAGCTTTAACTTATCCTATATTTGGCAGTTTTAAGCTATTTTTAAGAGCCGTAAAATTTTGAGTATATTGAATAGATTGCTTGCCATGTTTTGATTTAAACCTAGGGTATTTAGCTCGTTTCTCAAAGAAATTATTAAAGGCAACACCTAGATTTAAACAGACTTGTTGTAAGCACTGAGAATAGGTTAGCTTTAACCATTCATGTTCTTTCTTAAGACCAGGTATGAGTTTTTTCACCTCATAACCTGATAGCCCTTTACCAGTTTTTTGTACGTTTCGTTCATCAAGTTCAGACAATAATTCCATAGCCAACGACAATTACCAAAGCTTTGCTCTAGCAACTGCTTTTGTTCTGTATTTGTATTTGGATATAATCTGACTCTGACGACTCGTAACATATTAGAGTAAATTGAATTTACTATAAAGCTATAGTAACAAAATAGTGTATTGATTTATGCCACAAATCCATTTGTGAATTTTCGGGGCATTGAACCCCTCAATTGACCTGCCTATCCCATACGACGCTCACCTATCGGTAGAGCGCGGGGCAACAGGTGCGGAAGAGCTAAAATATTGAGACAGAATGTATTTCTTAGCATAAAATGGCTTTCTATTCCAACTAGATTCGGCAAGGGGTCTCCCGTTATAATCTCCGATTTAACGGCAGAGAACTTCACGCACGTTGATATACAAATCTGAGGTTTTTAGAGATATTATTAACTAAATCACCTAATTTTATCCCTATGATCGGAGTAATTTTACTCAAAATATCAAGACCAAAAATGATTCTTCCTAATTAAAATTATTGGGACCGATCAGTCAAGTCTTACTTTTGACTTTTGACTTAACAAGTTATAGCTTGTATTCAAGTATAATTAATTGAATAAGTTACTCTTCATACTACCTACTATGCAAAATAATACAACTAACAACTTCCCAAATATATCTTTCAATGAGTGGGATGCAGAACTGTACGAAAGTAAACATTCCTTTGTTTCTAACTTAGCAGTAGATTTATTAGAATTGCTCAATCCCCAAATAGGTGAAAAAATTCTTGACCTTGGTTGTGGTACAGGTCATCTAACTTATAAAATTACTACGAGAGGAGCAAAAGTTGTAGGAATTGATAATGCTCCTACTATGATTGAAGAAGCTCACCGTTGTTATCCAGATATTAAGTTTTTAGTCAGAGATGGAGTTAATATTGAGTTGAAAGAAACATTTGATGCAGTGTTTTCTAATGCAGCACTTCATTGGATTAAAGAACCAAAAAAAGTTATCCATAATATTTGGCGCGTACTCAAACCAGGAGGTCGTTTCGTTACAGAATTTGGTGGAAAAGGTAATATTGAAACAATTATTAGTGGTATTTATGAAGCTTTAGATGCTGCTGGTTATAGTAGCAATAAACAACTTAATCCTTGGTATTTTCCTACTGTAGGAGAATATGCTACTCTCTTAGAATCGGAAGGTTTTTTGTTGACTTTTGCTAGCTTATTAGAAAGACCAACTAAACTTGAAAACGGAGAATCTGGTCTGCGTAATTGGATTAAGATGTTTGCGACTTGTTTCTTTGAAGGAATTCCTGAAAAAAAGCAAAATATTATTATTGATGATATTGAAAATAAATTGCGTCCTAATTTATATAAGAAGGGTAAATGGATAGCTGATTATAAGAGAATTAGAATTATGGCTTTTAAGGAAGTTCATTAATGGATAATGGAGAATTGATAATTGATAATTACCTCTCCCTTTTAGGGATGAGGATTGACGCTCAAGGAAAAAAATAAATTTTTTCCCATAAGGGGGGGAGGCGAATATTGCTGAATTATTTAATTATTGCTCTGCTGATTAAATCTCAAAGAATTTACAAATAAAGGTTTTAGGGTTTTTAGGTCTTGAAAAAGTACCTAATTTTCAGCTCTTTATGCTCAAAAAGTTAGCATTTTGGGCAAGAGTTGAGCAAAAAAATTACTCCCGTACGGACGTTGCATGCAACGTCCCTACCCTACTCCTTAAAAAAGACTTTTTCCGCAAACCCTAATTATTAATTATTCGGTAAGCGATCGCTTCAAGGAACCCCATACCTATAGATTTATAGATAGATAATCTAAATTATTTTCTGATTATTTCGCTCGTCAATCCATTGCTTGGCACGTTTAACTGCCTCTTGTCGAGAAGAAGCATAAGGTACTGCTACAACACAACCTAATTGATAATTAGCCCAAACTGCATAAGTAGGATATCCATTCATTTCA
>JASJEA010000098.1 GCA_030064935.1 Crocosphaera sp.
AAAATTTGCTCTAATTGTCTTTATCAAATCTCAGAAATGCCATTAGATGTTAGAGAGTGGACTTGTCCGAGTTGTGGAACCCATCACGATAGAGACGAAAATGCGTCCAAAAACATTAGAGCACAAGGCATCAGACAGATATCGGTCTTGGGAACCAGGACTGCTGCTGAAGGAGGAGAAGTCAGACCAAAAGGTGGGCGCAAGTCTGTCTTGAGGCATTCTCCTGTGAGTTCAGAAGCCCACACTAAGCTAACGCTATAGTGTGGGTAGTTCACGCAAGCAGATACAACATTACTGTAGACTTTAATGGATGGTTTCATGACTGACCAACAAGCCGCTACCCTTGATAATACAGACCAGAATCTTTCCCAACTGGCGGAGCAGTTTCTCAATGGGTCACAAAAAGAGCAACTCTCATTAATCCCTCAGTTAATTAATGTGGGGGAAAAGGGCTGGGAAGTCTTAATGAATTTTTTACAAGCATCAGACTTCAACAGCATTGATCAAGTGCGAGGTCAAGTTTATGGCGCACTTTATCGATTAAAAAACCCAACCGTCGAAGCATTTCTCAACAACCATTTTGTTCAAGGGATTATTCCACTGAACTCCGAACGTAATATCGATTATAGTAATCTCAATCAATTACTGCTTGAACAGGAGTTTCAAGAAGCAGACACCTTAACTCGTCATCTCATGTGTGAATTAGCGGGGGAAGGGGCAGTGCAACGTAAATGGGTTTATTTTACGGAAGTCGAACAATTCCCTGCAAGGGATTTACAGACCATTAACGGATTATGGTGGTTACATTCGGGGGGCAAATTTGGCTTTTCTGTACAGCGTAAACTTTGGTTATCTGTGGGTCAAGACTTTAATAAATTATGGCCGAAAATTGGCTGGAAAAAAGATAATAATTGGACTCAATACCCGAATCAGTTTACTTGGGATTTAAGCGCACCAGTGGGACATCTTCCTTTATTAAACCAATTACGAGGAGTAAGGGTAACAGCCTCTTTGTTTTCCCATGCTGCTTGGAAGGAAAATAATCTCAAATAGTTCATAGAGGTGACCAAAAAAAGGCTTCCAAGGCTCCAACTTAAGGGGTTGGTAATTCTCAATTCTCAATTCTCAATTCTCAATTCTACATTCTCAATTCTCCATTCTAATTGACATTCTCCCACGTTAACCAAAGGTACAACGTGGGTTTCCCAACCTCACGGATAGGGCTTCCTGTTTTGCAGGGAGTCTTTGGAGTATGCTAAGCATTACGCCCTAAGTGTCTCATGTGAACTACCCCAACTTACTCCGCTAACGCTTCGTTGAAGTTGGGGCTTCCAATCTCATTGGGAGTTGCGTCTAACAGACAAGAAATCTTACCTCCTAGCCGTCTTACACTCCCTCCATTGGCAGTATCGCTGGTTCCCAACGAGTGTCTTGAGTGCGTCTTACATTCGGCTTGCGAAGCCGAATTACGCACTCGCAGTATCCGTAAGGCTTCATTTCTAATGTTGATTGAGGCATTTATGTCACGGTCATGGTTAGTTTGACAATGTTCACAAGTCCAATTTCTAATATCAAGAGGCAAACTACTAACTTGATTTAGACAAACATGACAAGTCTTAGAACTAGGGAAAAACCTATCAACCTCGATATAAGTTTTCCCTTCGTTTTCTGCTTTGTATTTGAGCATTGTACAGAACATTCCCCAACCACAATCATTGATAGCCTTAGCTAATTTGTGGTTTTTAACCATTCCCAAGACATTGAGATTTTCTACAGCAATCACTTGGTTTTCGTTGACTATCTTACGGGATAGTTTGTGCAGAAAATCTTCCCGACATCTAGAGATTTTAGAATGGACTTTAGCTACTAACCGTCTAGCTTTTTCACGGGTATTACTTCCCTTTTGTTTCCGAGATAACTTTTGTTGCTTACGCTTTAAGTTATGTTGATGTTTGGCTAAATGTTGAGGGTTATCAAATTTAGAACCATCACTGGTAATGGCAAAATGGGTTAACCCTAAATCAATTCCTACTGCTTTACCTTCTGTTGATGCAGAAGGCTTATCTAAACCGTCATCAACTAAAACAGAAGCATAATATTTTCCATCACTGTTTTTTGAGATAGTAACTGTCTTAATAGTTCCCTCAAAATCTCGATGGCGACGACAATACACTTTACCTATTTTTCGGTTTAGTTTGAGATAATCCCCTTCAAATGTAACCTTAGCGGGATAACTCATGGATTGTCTGCCATGCTTTGATTTGAATCGGGGGAACTTTGCTCGTTTATCAAAGAAATTTTGGTAAGCTCGTGAGAGATTTAAGGCGACAACTTGCAAGCACTGAGAATAAGCATCACTTAGCCAAGGATATTCTTTTTTGAGTCCCGGTAAAAGACCTTGAATAGCACCTCGACTCAAACTTTTACCGGTCTTTTGAGAAGTTTTCTGGCATAATTCTAAAGAATAGTTCCAATACCATCGACAGCACCCAAAAGCCTTGGCTAATGCTTGCTTTTGCTCGGTATCAGGATAAATTCTAAATTTGTAAGCCGTGTACATTATCGTTGACTCAGGTAAGTGCTAATATTGTAGCAAAAAGTTATGGAATGTCGAGGCTGCGCCATTTATTTACTGCTCGGGCATTCATCCCTAACCTATAGAGGATAAGGGAATTCTGCCCGACATTCGGTTAAAAAATCATAACTCAGGTTTTTTCGATCAACTGGTTTCCCAGATGGGGACTTTGCTACAAATTAAGGACAAGGGAAGATTAGGGAAAATTTTAATGATTATGTTCAGAAAAAGAAATTTTTGGGAATCTTAAAATTAGCAAACAACCAGTAACAAGCGATATCAACTTAGATATTGGTGGAGGTAGATGTAAATTTACCTTTGATTTTGGTTATTTTTGTGTAATTTCTCTAAACCTCAAGTCAGTGGGATTTTGTGATGCAAGTGCAAGCAGTAAATTTAGGGGTCAATGTCAATCCTATATTCAACTCAACCAACCGTCTTTTTTGTCGTTTAGATGGTTTAAGTCCAGCCGTCCGCGAACAAAAGCGTGTGACAACCTTGAAACAATTAGGACTTTTGGATACGGAAACCATTCCCATCTTTGATGAAGCCACCCAAACTGCTGCTCGTTTTATAGAAGCTCCCATCTGTTTATTGGGAATCATGGTTGAAGATAATCTCTGCTTAAAATCAGCCGTAGGACTTTCAAGATTAGGGTTAATGAATGATTTAGCCTCAAGTCGAAAAATTTCTCGTCAAGAAGCCTATAGCACCTATATTGTTGACAGTGAACAACCTTTAGTCATCGAAGATACCCTTGCTCACCCGGTCTTTGCTAGAAGTTCTTTAGTACAGCATTATGGTATTCGGGCATTTTTAGGAACCCCCTTGATTACCGCAGAAGGAGACTGTTTAGGAACTTTAGGTGTCATGGATCTCGTTCCCCGTAAATTTACCCCCAGAGACTTAGAATTCTTGACCATAACCGCTCGCTGGTGTTTACGGGAATTTGAACGGAATCACCTCTGCAATAGCCGCCCGCCTCAAGAGGATCAATGGTTAAATCTTGTGGGTTCTCCTTTTGCTAAAGCCGAGAACCCAGACTCGGATCAATCATCGGTTTCAGCATCCATCAATTCCATTAAACTGCAACTCTTACAAAAGTTTATGGAGGAATTTCGCACCCCATTAACTTCAGTCATTGGAATGTCGAGTGTTCTCCAAGAGGGAGCTTTTGGCTCAATGACTCAGAAACAAAAAGAATATTTGAAGATTATTCATAACAGTGGTCAACAAATGAATGCTCTGGTTCAGGAGATTTTTAAATTAGGGATGTCTCCTGATAATGAGACAGAACTACAATTGAACCCTGTCAATATTGAAATGCTGGCCCAAAATACTATTAACAGTGTAGGGGAAGTGGTTATTGAAAAACGACAAACCTTACGCTTATCCGTTGAACCCGGAAAACGTATCTGGTTATTGGATAAGAGAATTATCGAACAAGCCCTCTATTATTTAGTTATTAGCATCTTGGAATCAGCAGAAGTGGGTGGAGAGATTCGTATTCATATCTCCCGTCGCAGCAAAACCTTGAACATAGCGGTTTGGGTTTCTCATCCCTGGTTAGGAGACGGCTTACCTCAAGTCAATTTTCGCTCCCTATCAACTAATCAACTCTTGTCCCAACTTGAGCCAAGTTCTACCAATTCCTGGCATGGAGGCGATCCTTTGTCTTCGACGATGAATGATTATGTGTTGCGTGCTTCTTCTTTGGAAAAAATGATTCACCAACCAGACAATGAGCAACTTCCTCCTCAAAACTCTCAAGAATTATTGGGTTTAATTTTGAGTTGTCACTTAGTTGAAAGTCATGGTGGCAAAATTATGGTGCAAGGTTCTTCAGAGTCGGGCTATCGCTATGTGTTGATGCTGCCTAAAATTGGCACAGATTCACCTTCTTATGTTTATAGTGGTTCTTGAATCAGAGTCTTATCACCATTCTAAGTTAGAATATTTTGTGTCTTCAATTATATTGAGAGATTTTTCTCTAACATTACGCCCATGTCTAAGGTTGACGACGATGCCCTGGTTTGTACGGTTTTACCCACCTTTAACGAAAGTGGTAATATTACTGACTTGATCGGGCGACTCCTTGCCAGTGTCTCTCCCCCCTATTTAGTTTTAGTCATCGATGATGATTCCCCTGATGAAACTTGGAAGATTGTGGCAGACATGGCTGCTAAAGCCCCCTACCCACCTGGGGAGAAGTCAGTAACTTCAGGGATTGCTTTAGTGCGTCGTCTTCAAGAAAAGGGGTTAACTTCTGCTATTCAACGGGGAATCGATGAAGCGATACAAACCTATAATGCAGATATTGTCACTTGGATGGATTGCGATTTGTCCATGCCCCCTGAAGATGTGCCAAAATTGGTGGAAGCCATTAGACAAGGGGAAGCCGATATGGCAGTGGGCTCCCGTTGGGTTGAGGGGGGAACTGATGTTGCTCATGGTTTGATGGCACGGGTATTAAGTTGGATTATTAATAATTTTGCTATGCTACTTTTGGGGCGTAGGGTTCATGATTACACCAGTGGCTTTATTGCCGCCCGTTCGGAAGTTTTAGAGAAAATTCGCCTCAAAGGGGATTATGGGGAATATTGTATTGATTTATTGTGTCGCGCTGTTCGATTGAATTATAAGATGCAGGAAGTTCCTTATGTTTGTGTTCCTCGTACTTCTGGAGAAAGTAAGACAGGGATTAATTTATTTGATTATCTAAGTAAGGGACGTAAATATGTTTCGACCATTGTAAGCCTATGGTTAAATCCGAAAAGTTAAAGCACTCCTCAACCAGACAATTAATTATGATTGAATTTATTTAGGTCATTGGGATGCTCCAATGATCACAGGTTTTGATGCTCGATTCGAGAGAAATTCTCAGATTTTTACGTGCTGTGGGTTGGATGATGATGGTTAATTTACCCTCCTGCTGAGATTCAAGGATTTTGCTCAATATTGTGTTGATCTTGTGTAATACATGATCGTTTGGGGTATTGGATTCCAACTTTTGCAGTGAATTGTTGTTGCGGATTTCGGGAGCCTTATTAGTCATGTTTTTTGCCTAAAAAATAAACTATTTTGGACTATATTGGCTTTTTAAGTCCAAGTTATTCTCAGACTAACTCGAATCCTATTCGAGAGTCAATATTAAATGATCAAATTATTTTTTCCTGAGGGATCGGGGTTCAAAATTACAAAAAGTAGGAATGCTCGTCTTATAGTTTACGCTCTAATTAAAATAAATTTAAGGTTCAAAAATAAAAACAAAAATGAACTATAATGAACTTTAGCTGAACGATGAAAAAAAATGGTAGAAAAAGCGAGAGCCTCTGCTCAGGGTTTAGAGAGGGTTGAGGAAAGGCTAAGAAAGTTAGGCTGGACAAAATACGATCAACAATGGCGAAAGAAAGCGGGGGTGTCTGAGTCCACTCTGAAGCGTTTTTGGAAACCAGAAGATGTGAAAAGAGACACTTTCATTAAGATATGTGAAGCATTAGAGGTTGACTGGAAGACAATCATCGCCGAGTCAAATCAATCAGAGGGGCTAGTTGTAGGACAAACAATATGCGATCGCTATAAAATTTTAAAGTTAAGAAGTAATAAAAAGCATTGTAGAACTTATTTAGCAGAAGACTTACAGTTAGATTTATCAGATTCACAAAAGTTCCCTAAATGTTTGATTACGCAGTTAAGTCATAATTCATCAGAGAAAGCACAAGAATTATTAGAAAGAGAAGCAAGAACTTTACATCAAGTACGTCAACATACTCAAATTCCTCAACTGTATGCTTATTTTAAAAATAATAAAGATAGTTATTTAATTAAAGAATATATTGAAGGAAACCCTTTAGAAGAAGAAATAATTGAAGGACAACCTTGGTCAGAAACAGATGTGATTAACTTTCTCAGTGAAATGTTAGAAATTCTATCTTTTGTTCATAAAAGAAAAGTAATTCACAGAAAAATTAACCTCAAAAATATTCTTAGACGAGAATCCGATCAAAAGTTAGTTCTAGTGCATTTTAGGGAAATAACTTATGATGATCATAGTATAAGTTCCGTTTACCCTTCATTATTAGATGGAACAACTTCACAATACTCCCCATGGTTTATAGCACCAGAACAAGGTATGGGATTGCCTGAGTCTAGCAGTGATCTTTACAGTTTAGGAAGAATTGCCATACAGATGTTAACAGGAAAACCATTAGATAAAATACGGATTGAATATGAAACAGCAAACATTCGTTGGCATGATTCTTTAAATATTAATTGCCAATTGATCGAATTTATCGATACAATGGTTAAATTTAATCCTCAAGAACGTCATGAATCTACCACAACAGCATTGAAAGAATTTAAACAAGCCTTTATTAAATAATTACCCTTTATCACAAATGTATTTCACTATTGGTCAAACTATAAAAAATGGAGATAATATCTATGAATTGATTGAAGAATTAGGTAGTGGAGGATATGGTACAACGTATCTAGTTCATGAGCATAATTTCAATAGACAAGTTGTTATTAAACACATTGAACCTCACACAATTACATCAAATGTAATTAATAAATGTCAGGATATTTTTGAAAAAGAAATTTTCTCCCTTCAACAATTAGGTCAACACCCTCAAATTCCTTGCTTATATAATTACTTCATTTTAGAAAATAATTTTTTTTTGGTTCAAGAATTTATTGACGGACATAATTTTAACCAAGAAATTAAACCAGGAAATCATTGGACAGACAATCAACTGATTACATTTCTAATTGAAGTATTAGAAATTCTGTCTTTTGTGCATCAACAAGGAATAATTCATCAAGACATAAAACCATCTAATTTAATGAGAAGAAAATCTGATCAAAAAATCTTTCTGATTGACTTTGGAGCGACGCAAGAGATTAGTATTTTAGGGGAAGACGATCGCGGTTTAATTAAACCCATGTTTCCTGTTGGAACACTGAATTATATGTCTCCTGAACAAAAACATGGTTCTCCTCGGCCTGGTAGTGATATTTATAGCTTGGGGATAGTTGCTATTCAAGCAATTACAGGATTAAAACCAGAAGCCATCAGTCAATTAATCGACACTCCGAGTTTATTATCTCTTTTAAAAGGGAATGGAATGAGTTCAGCCTTAATTAGTCTTCTGACTAAAATGGTATCGTTTCATTTTAATCAAAGATATCAAAACGCTGATGAAGTATTAACTGATATTAAGAAAATTGTGTCAAAAAATAGCTTAATATCCCATTTTAAAGACCTTGTATTTAATTTTGGTATTCCATTGGGAATTGTTATTATAGCCGCCTTAGTAATAAATAATAATGGTGTAAAATATGACCTATTAGGAAAGGGAGACTTACTAAGTGTAGGAGAAGATAGACTGTTACCGAATAACCCTTGGCGAAAAGACTTAGGAATTAAAGCAATTCAAGCTCAAAATTACGAAGAAGCTATTAAAAACTTTAAAAAATCTTTTCACGAAGAAATCAAAGATCCAGAAACATTAATTTATCTCAATAACGCTTTTCTTGAGTATCACAATTTAGATTATTATACCCTTGCTGTTACAATTCCCACCAATAAAAATTATCAAAATACCGATCTTCCTCAGTCTATTCTTAGAGGAGTTGCCCAAGCTCAGACAGAGGTTAATTTAGGGCTTTTTAAACAAGATCATCTTCGACTCCAAGATTTACCTGGTTACAATTTTATTCAAGGAAAAGCTATTAATAATAAAATTGGATTAAAAATTGTAATTGCCAATGAAGGGAACCAAGAAACACAAGCTCAAGAAGTTGCTAAATCTCTCATTAAACAACCCATTTTAGGGTTAATTGGTTCTTGGACAAGTGACATGACAGTGGCAACAGTTGATATCTATAAACAAAACAAATTAGTCTCAATTTCTCCTGGTGCTACCACTGAGTACCTGACCAAAAATCCAAGCCCATTCTTCTTTAGAACAGTTACTAATAATTCTGCTAATTTTAAGGAAATAACCAAAGAATTGATTAAAAGAAATAAAACAAAAGCCGTATTTTTTTACAATCCTAAGAGTGATTTTTCTAGTTCTGCTTGGGAATTATTTAAACAAGAATTTGAAGCACAAGGTGGAACAATTATTCATAAAAATGCCAATAAATCACCAGAGTATAATTTATCATCCGATGATTTCAATCCTGAAAAATCTTTAAAAAAAATAATAAACGAACCCAAATATGAAGAAGAAAAAACAGTCATTTTCTTGGTTCCCGATGCTGAAGTTACTGGGGCAACCGAAAATAGTATAAGATTTATCGAAGCTTTGCCTGATAATAATCAAATTCCTGTGGTGGGTTTATGGAGTTTATATAAAGATGAAATATTAAAAACAAACAATAAAACAGCATTATCAAACATAATATTGAGTTCTTTTCTCTATCCCTTTGATCCCAAGTCTAACAATAAGCATTTTAGTGCTAATTCTCAACAACTCTGGCGAGAAGAAAATCAACCAGTAACAACAAAGATTACCCCAAGAACAGCAAGTGCTTATGATGCAACTCGCGCCTTTATTGAAGCTTTAGAGCAACAAAGTCAACCCAGACGTTTGATGTTTTTTGAGATTCCCCAAAAAGCAACTCGTCAAGGTATTCAAAAAACTTTAGCTGATCCTAATTTTAAAGCCCAAGGCTCAACCGCATCCATTGAATTTAACAGATCCGAAAATGGCGATCGCAAAAATACACCCACTTCGATTATTCATATTGTTAAATGTGGTAATCATTATGAGTTTATTCCTATTGAATTTGATGACCCCAAAGATGTCGGTTTAAAGTGTCCTTAAAACAGGAAACTAACCGAAAAAAGTTCTTCGTTGGTATTTATTAATAAATAATCGTTAATCTACTCAACAATTCTCACACGATGAGTAATCATTGTAATACCACCACTGCGAATTAAAATAGCAGAAAGCCAACGATTTTGAGGAGTATCCTCAGCCGGAATTCGTTTAAATAAACCGCCAGATTGTAATATTTCTAGCTCTATTTCCCCCGGCTCTAAATAAAGATCGCTATCCACTTTTTCACTCAAAGCCATCCCTGCTAATAACTCATCCCGCAAGGGTTCATTAACAATTACATCAAAATCAAAGGCTTCCCCCACTTTAACTGTTTCTGGAAGATTTACGGTTACTTCTGGAGGAGCTTCTCCAGAGGTCATTTTTGTTTGTTCACTTAAAATTTCTTGACGAATCAGTTGTTCCCCTTGAAAAGTTTGACGGGATTTTATTTTGGTTTCTAGTTGTATATTTCTAGTTCTTTCTTGACGATTTCCCTCAATGGTTGTTTCTGTTTTCACAACCCAATTGCCACCAGTTTTGTCCCAAGATAGCAGTTCGGTTTTATACTTTAAATTGGGATAATCTATCCACAGTTTGCTTAAACTGTTTATAAAGTCATCGAACATTAACCCATCAGAGGTAACATACTGGTCACTATAGAGCGATTTCAGCCGTTCCATGTCCTGACGATTGGCTGCAGCATCGATTTGCGTAATCAGGGCCTTAAGTTCTACAGGAGCAGTCTCTGGACTTTCAGCACGGAGGCTAAAATGGGTTCCAAAGCTTAATCCAAAACCAAGTATAACAGAGAGGAACCAACGGCGATACATCATTCGTCTACCTTTTATAAACTATCCTGACTAACTGTACAGGATTTGTTGTTTATTGTAACTAATATTTTGTTTTTATGGCACGTTTATTAATAGCAGCCAGTGGTACTGGAGGTCATGTTTTTCCGGCTTTAGCGGTAGCCCAAAAGTTACCTGATGAGCAAATTCAATGGTTGGGAACACCTAACCGTTTGGAGCAGAGTTTAGTGGGGGATCAATATCCTTTACATACTATTTCTGTTGAGGGCTTTCAAACTCGTTCCCCTCTTAAAAAGCTACAAATTTTATGGGGCTTAGTGGCTGCTATTTTTGAAGTGAAACAACTGATCAAAAAAGAAAAAATTGAGCTAGTTTTTACTACAGGAGGCTATATTGCTAGTCCGACTATTTTAGCAGCTCGTCTATCAGGAATTCCTGCGATTCTTCATGAATCTAATTATATTCCTGGAAAAGTTACTAAGTTATTGAGTCGCTTTTGTGATCTCGTTGCTCTGGGATTTCAAGGAACAGCTAAATACTTACCTCAAACCAATACTAATTGGGTTAGTACCCCCGTGCGATCGCAGTTTTATAGTCCCCAACCTTTGGACTTAAATATTCCTGATAATGTACCTTTAATCGTTGTAATTGGTGGCTCTCAGGGGGCTGTTTCAGTTAACAAAATGGTGCGTCAATGTGTTTCTAGTTGGCTGGATATAGGGGCTTATGTAGTACATCTAACAGGAAAAAATGACCCCGATGCTGATAGTTTTAAGCATCCTCAATACATTTCTTTGCCTTTTTATGATAATATTGCGGGCTTATTACAAAGGGCTAATTTAGCGGTAAGTCGTGCTGGCTCAGGAACATTAACAGAATTAGCCATTACGCAAACACCTTCTATTTTAATTCCTTATCCTTTTGCAGCAGAAGATCATCAGTCTTTTAATGCTAAAGTATTTGTTGATGTGGGAGCAGCCTATTGTTATCAACAAAAAGAATTAACAGAAGAAATTTTAAGTCAAACAGTTTTAGATTTGCTTAAAAATCCCGAAAAAATAGAAAAAATGCGGCAAAAAACCGCAGAACTAGCTGTTATCGATAGTGCAGAAAAGTTGGCTAATTTGATTAAAGAAAAATGTTAAATTAGTTTTTCCCTGTCGCCTTATTTTCCCATTAGTTAATAAAGAGTTATTTAGATGCTAAACAGCTTATTTACTTTTCCCGACGACTGCCAAATAAGTGAGTATAAACATAAGTAAATTCACAGCCCAAAAAGAAGATTTGACAAGTCACAAATATCCATAATAGAAGTACCATAAAGCCCCCGATAATACCATAGGCTCTAAATTGCTCACCAATGCGAATAACTCCATTACTAACTAAACGTTGAAGGAGGGAGAATAAACTGACTGAAATTAAAGCTCCTATCCAAATATCTCCCCATTGAACTTTAGTTGCAGGAAGGGTTTTATATAAAAACATGACTACAGAGGTAAGTAGTAAAAATGTCACCCCTACCTGTAAACTGTTCCATAATAAAGCCTCATCAATCCTAACCCAAGTTACTAATTCTTCTACGTTTCTAATTACTTTTAGAAAAATTTTCAAGGCAATATTAGAGAGCAGTGAAACTAATAATAAAGCGGTTGAACTCAACACCAGTAAAAAAGCAACAATTTGATTCTGAATAAAATTAATAATTGTCCAAATCAATCCACTACGATTATATGGATGATGATGAACTTTCCAGATTTTATCAACGGCTCTACCCAATGCGCTAAAAATACGACTGGCTGTAATAAATAAGATGGAAAATCCGATAATTCCTGCCCCTAAACTACTTTCATTTAATTGAACTAAGGTACTTTCCACAATTCGGTAAGCTTCTATGGGTAATGCCCCTTTAGCAAAGAGTAAAATCTGAGCATAAGCATTAGTATCAGGGCCAAAAATTGAACCAGTAATACTCAAAATAACCAATAAAATAGGAAATAGAGAAAAGATGGCATAATAGGATAAGGCTGCACCCATTTCCAAGCAGTCGTCTTGCTGCCATTTTATAAGAGTACGGGTTAATAGCCGTACTATTTTAGAAGAAAAAATGCGGGTTTGCAGAAATTCAATCACGACTCATTCAATTTTATTAAGTAGGGTAGCAATTTAACCTAATTCTAAAGGAAAGATTGAAACTTTATCAGTTAATTTGATTGACACCCCTAATACCAAATCCGCTTTGGAAAGTAGATAATCAGATTAAGAAGACAGAGGGAGCAGGAGAAGCAAAGGAGGCAGAGGGAGAAAGAATATTACTCTACGATAATAAGCGGCTCTGGTATAACTTCACTTTCAGTAACCCTTTAACACAGAGAAGACAAAACTCTAACAATTTTTTCATTTTCCCGACCCTCTTATCTTGATAGGATGTTGCGGAAATATTTAATTAAACTAAACTGTTGGCACATAAAATACCTGATGCTGCCACTGCAGGAACCCCAATACCAGGTAAGGTACTATCCCCCACCCGATAAAGTCCAGAGATGGGGGTATAACAACTGGGAAACATCCTTTTTCCGGCCGCAATCGCCGGTCCATAGGTTCCTTGGTAACGACGTAAAAAGCGACTATGGGTTAAAGGAGTTCCAATTAATTCTAAAACCACTCTTTGACGAATATCAGGAATCACTTTTTCTAGGGCTTTATATAATGTCTGCGATCGCTGTTTTTTCTTATTATTATAATCAGCATTTTTTTCCCATCCTTCATAGGGTTCTAAGGTATAAGCATGAACCACATATTGTCCTTCGGGGGCTAAGTTTTTATCCCATACTGAGGGAATAGAAATCATACAAGTATTACCAGGTACTGTAATATCTTGGTTACTATCATGAACCACAACATGATGCCCTGTTAAATTCTCTAATCCTTCTGCTTTTATGCCTAAGTGAAGGTGCATGAAACTTTCAACTGTCGGTGTTTGTAACTGTTCTTCTCTATAGCTTTTAGGTAAATCTTGTTCCGCTAAAAGATGATTATATGTATCCCAAACACTGGCATTAGAAATAACAACTTTTGCCTCAACCACATCCCCCTTTTTAAGTTTTATTCCTGTAACTTTGCCTGATTCCACGATAATTTTATCCACATGAGAGCTCAAATATAATTCACCATTGTATCGTTTCAAACCGTTAATCAAGGCATTAATAATTGCTTCGCTGCCACCCAGAGGATATTCTACCCCCGCACGAGTTCTTTCTCCTAACATAAAAGCAACTTCTGGAGCAACTGTTCCCTGAGCTTTTAATCCTGAGAGTAAAAAACATTCAAGATCAATTAAACGACGTACCCAAGGATCTTTAACAGTTTTATCCATGACATCTCCCACAGATCCTTGAATAATTCCTATCTGAAATAAAGTTTTAATTAAAGATGGAAAATAGTTAGTTATCAAAACAGATAATAATTTCCAATCTGATCTTAAACTTATGACAGGAATCTCTTTTAAAGAATCGTAAAGTGCTAACATTTTTGTTTCAAACTTTTCTAATTCTTTAGCACCTTGTGGGGTTATTTCCTTAACAGCTTGACGGTACTTTTCTAAGTCACTATAAACAGGAAATTTACCCTCTGGAAAATGATAATGACCCAAGGGATCATAAGGAATTACTTGTAAAGATTCCCCTAAGCTATCTAAGACTTGTTTTAAGGGATTAAGACTCGGTTTTTCCTGCCCTAAACCACAATAAAAAGAAGGTCCAGAATCAAAAGTAAACCCTTGACGAGTAAAGGTATGAGCAGCCCCTCCAGGAATACTATGACTCTCAAAAATAGCTACTTTTTTCCCATACTTTGCCAATAAAGCTCCGGCAGTTAAGCCACCAATTCCACTACCAATAATAACAACATCAAAATTCATTATAGTCTAGCAATTAAGAAGAAGATTTATCTTTGATTAAAGCCCGATATAAACCATAAAGAACTGCGCCTAAAATGCCGACGACAATAACAGACGTGACTAACTTTAAAATACTGTTAAGAATATATAATCCTGCTATAAAACCGACAATGGCTACTCCAACTTTAGCAGGAGTGTGTAACCCTTGATACCAGGTTGCTACAGGAGACAAAATTCTCTGCGTTTCTTCATTGGGGTTAAAAGGGCGAACAGGTGTGGTTTGACGGTTGACTTCTGCTTCAAGATCCTGAAATTTTTGTTCTAGTTTTTCTTCCCAGTTGGCACGGTTGCGATCGCTCATAGACTAATCATCCTGATCTAATAATCATCTGTATTATGGTAACGCAATCCGAGTCAATCAGAATGTAGAATGCGCGAATTACCTCCAACTTGAGGTGGAAGCTTGGAAACCTTTTTGCGGTCAGTTGATAACTTCATCATTTTGCTATAACTATGACATACAAAAGACACAGACAAGCCTTAACTTAGAAAATGACAAGTTAATTGATTAAACGATTATGAAAGTTACCGTCATTGTTTTTAACCTAGTTGCGACACTGCTTGTTTTAACTGGCTCTGGTATTCTCTTAGATAAGCTCGAAAGGGCTTCTTTATCCAATCCTTTTGTGGTCAAGACAGCCAATTTAACCGTAAAAAATTAATTCCTAATGCCATAGGTTCACTCTTTAGGGGGAAGTATGCAAGCTTATTCTTTGATAATTTTTTAGTTGTCTAACCAAATTTTTCCAAGGAACTGAACAATGAGAAAGACAAGAGAAATCAAAAACTTTCAACTTTTCATTATTACCTTTGTTTATACATTCTCCTTATTTCAATCTTTTCTACCTCAAAAACAAGCTCACTGATTCCTTGATTTCAGGAAATATTTTATTTTTTCTTTCTTCGTCAAGAAGACAAGTGAACTGGTTTTGCCTTAAAGATGGGTAAGGGAGGCTTCAGAGCTAATTAAATCAACATTAAATTGTTAATTATTCATTAATTCAATGGATAATAGATGATGGATAATTAGGTTGAATGGAATGAACCCGGACGCGCTGCAAAACCTCCTAAATGCGATCGCTACAGGAAAAATAACCCCCGATACTGCCCTAGAAAAACTGAAACACCTCAACTTTGAACCAGTGGCAGACTTCGCTAAAGTTGATCATCATCGTCATCTAAGGACAGGGTTTCCTGAAGTGATTTGGGGACCAGGAAAAACCCCAGAACAAATCGTACAGATCATCAACACCCTCTCCCGTAATGCCCCTGTGGTGATGGCTACCCGTATCGAAACGGCGATCGCAGAACAACTTGAAGCAGAGATACCCTCTCTAATTTATTATCCTACCGCTCGTATTTGTGCTTTGAAGAGGGGTCAAATCCCTTCTCAGGGGTCAGGAGTCATTTCTATCTTAACGGCGGGGACAGCAGATCTACCCGTGGCAGAAGAAGCGGCCATTACTGCGCAATTATTTGGTTTCAAAACCCAACGACTTTGGGATGTAGGGGTTGCAGGGATTCATCGTCTTCTCAGTCATCGAGACTTACTGGCTCAAGCTGATGTAATCATCGTCGTGGCCGGGATGGAAGGGGCATTACCCAGTGTTGTTGCGGGAATGGTAGACTGTGCTGTGATTGGTGTCCCCACTAGCGTCGGTTATGGGACGAGTTTTGGGGGCGTTGCTCCTTTATTAACTATGTTGAATTCCTGCGCTACTGGGATTGGTGTGGTCAATATTGATAATGGCTTTGGGGCTGCTGTTTTAGCAGGACAGATTTTGCGCACCGCAGAAAGAATAAACCGCAAAAAAGAATGAGGTGAATCAGAATGCGCGAATGCGCGAATTACCTTCCCCTCAAGTTGGAAGTTTGAAACAAGGAAAATTCTTCTTCTCTTGGTCCATTGGACATGGCGAGGAAGCCTCGCCATCCCTCGACCGCTTTTCATCCCCTTGAAAGAGGAGGCTTGGAA
>JASJEA010000296.1 GCA_030064935.1 Crocosphaera sp.
AACAAATTTTTCACGACTGGGTTGTTGAAGGAAAAGAGTCATAGACTCGCTTCCTCCTTCTCCAAATCCTACCACCTCTTCATCAGCTTTAAGATAATCTGCTAGTAACTCACTATTTTTCTGAACTTGTTGCAGTGCATCCGAATATACTTGTGTTTGAGGAGCAAAACGTTGAAAAAATTGAGAAGTCTTTGCTAACTTTTGGATGGTATTAGTCAGTAATTTCATTTTTATCTCTGTGGTTACGAGTGAATGGTAAACTTGGAAAACTTTAGTGATTAAGTTTAGTTTGTCTTAGAAGTCCAGCAATGTCTACCTAAGTTTAGTAACTTAAAATAAGAAGATAAACTCCAGATAGAATATCTATTTCTTGAGTATTTTTACTTACCCTTTGAACTCTCAAAACAACCTTCCCTCTTTTCTTCTCCCACACTATCCCCTTTGTTATTAACTCGAAACATAAACTGACTGCTAATAGCTAAACATCCAGCTAAAATCATAGTTGTGTAATAGTTTGCTCTTAGCACTAAACATAAACCCAAAGCGGTAATTAAAGCACTACGCCAAGAATTAATAAATAAGGGATTAAAAAGAGAAGAAATAGATTTTTTTTCTCATAACCTGAGTTCGATATAGGGCAATTTGGAGACAACTTACTAAAATCAGCAGTTTCAAACCCTCATTCTCTCGTTTAAAAAAGAATAACCCCGAACACCGAACTCACCTTCTAATAAGTTAATTAAAGAAGTTAACAATAACTGTGTCAGTAAACAACTAAAAATAACAATAAATAATTAAATAAGGTTGCAAAGCTCAATCACGGGTGAGCCCAAATCCGTTTTAGAAAGTAGATAATGAGATTAAGAAGGCAGAGGGAGCATGGGAAGCAGAGGAGGCAGGGGAAAAAAGAAGATTACTCTACGATAATAAGCGGATCTGGTATGAAAATACCTAAGTAAAGAAAGGAACCGAGAAAGAATATTTGATAATCTCTATCATCCCGTCAAAGCATAATCATTATCTTGGGTACATATTGCGTTTATTGTATCTGGTATCAATACTCATTTTTTAATCCTTTCCCCAAAGTGCTAAACCACCACCCCTTCCCCGTGCAGCAATTAAATTATTTTCTATGAGAAAATAGGTAAAGAAAGCTTGTTTTTTGATATTTTCTTGATAAAACTTTTCTTCACTTTCTTTCCCCCCTCGAATCTTTCCCTGATATAAATTAAGCTTACCGAGGGCAATGGATAGATGAGTAAAATCAAAAGCCAGAATATTTTTAGGTTGTACAAACTTAGCCGGACCCGTTAACTTTAAATTCAATGCACCTAAATTAATACAATTTTCCAAGGTTTCTGGTTGAGAAGAAGTAGCTGGACAATAAGTTAATTCAATGGTTGCCCAACGAGGTAAATAACGCCCCGATCGCAACACAACCCCAGCCCTATTTTGTGCTTGTTTTGTACCTGTAATAAAACAAAGTCGCCAAGTTCCTTCTAACTGCTCAGAGGTATAAAGTGGTTTGGTTTGACGACTGGATTTTTCTGCTGCCACTAAAGCCAAAACTAACTGATCAGAAGTAGGTTTTTCCTTTGCTTGTTCAATCACCCAACTTACAGCTTTTTGAAGACTCAACAAATAATTCATAATCTAGTTAAATTGAATGAAAAAACATTACTCCAGAAGGGTTTTAACCTTACCATTAGGAATCAAAACTAAGCGAATGGTTTCATTACTAGAAACATCAAGGGGGGAAACAAAAGACGATCCAGGGGCAGGAAAAGGGATTCTAGGACGATAAATGGCCGCCGTACGACCAAGAGGAATGGTTTGTTTTAAGGAACCATCCTCTTCTAAGACTAAACGGTATTCTAGGGTTTGTGTAAGGTTTTCGGGGGGTTGCCACTGCTCCTGAAAATATTGCCTAACTTCTGCCACCTGGGGAATGGTATCGAGAAGACTCGTTTCTGGGGGGGGTTTAGGAGTGACTTTGGCCGCTGGGGATAACACCTCATCAGGAATACTCATCGTCGCCCTTTCACTAGGAGAAGGCTGTGTCAGATTTTTGGCTTGTAAGATGGGGGGTGGCGGCAAGGTAGGCTGTTGCATCAGTTGCATTCTGGTATCTGCGGGCAAACTGGGCATAACAATGGGGGGTTCTCCACTAGGTAAGAGATGAGGTGGCACCTCTTCAACGGAAACTGAAGGGTTAACAGAGGAGGCAGTATTCGGCTTTGGGGGGGCTGGTGGAGCAACCGGCGGGGGTGGTAAAACCCGTAGAGGAGGGGCTTGGATCGCAACAGTAGCATTCCGAGGTGGGGGTGTACCCTCTCCAATCTGTCCAGGGGGAGGGAGAGGGTCACGACTTGCCAAGGAGGGGGCTAAGGAAGGGGCAGGAAGGGGGGTTTTAGGAGGAGGTGGGACGGGGGGTAAGACCTCCGAGAAAGGCAGGGGATTTTCCCCATTGTCTGTAATTGCCTCAGACGGATTATCCCCAGCAGTCATTTGTCTAAACCATTTGATACCGACGGTGGGGATTAAAAGAGCTAAGAGGGCGACGCTACCCGCAGCCACCCAAACCCCGACACTTTTACGTAGGGGAGAAGTTTTTGGGGTGGTTAGAGTAATGATGGTGTTACTGTATGCGTCTAGGGCATTGAGGAGATCGAACAGTTGAGAAATACTAAGGGTAACTGAGGCATGGGAGGCTTGAGACGCGAGGGAACCGAGGGCTAGATGATGGGTTAATAACCCTTGAGGAGAAAGGGAGGGCGGAGTAATGGGGTTTCTTGGACTATGATTTGGCTCTAGATTAACCGAGTTTAAAGGGGGCCTAGTTTGATGGAGAAAATTTTGTACGTAGGATTCTACTACATCAGACAATAATTCCAGTTGCTTGCGATCGCCTTTAACCGTCACTTGATCTTCAGCCAAAAGCCTGGGGTCATCAAATTGTAACTCAAATTCGATATTATCGAGAGATATCAATTCTCCCCAGCGAGATAACCAGGGGCGTTTGTCCCATAATTTCAGGGTACAGGTTGGGGGGGTGTAAGTTTGTAGGGGAGAATTATCGAATAACATCATAGAAGTTTTGGGTCACCATTTCAAGAACTATAATCTAGCAAAGCTAACCATAAACGGCTATGGCCCTGATCAGCACTATAAAACAATAAATCGATTAATCGTTTTGAAGCTAGTTTAACAATATCTGTGGATGACAGTGGTAGGGTATGGGGTTGTTGTAAGTAATAGTCTTGGAAGTTAGCAAAATAGTTACCTAAGAGGGTAGTTTGTGCGGGATCTCTATTTTGTGCCGTCATTTGCTCTAATAGGGTAACAGCACGACGGATCAACTCTTGATGCTGTTGGGCAATATAACAAATAATGAGGATAAGCGATCGTGTCTGTTCAACGCTAAAGCTTTCTAAAGGGTTTTCTCTGGCTGTGGTGTTGCGATTTGACCACAATGTGATTTTTTCGCTGAGGGCTGTGTTAATCTCTAAATCAAGGGTCGCTTGTAGTACCATATTTTCGTCGATAGTAATTAAGGATTCGCTAGCCAACAATACTAAATCCAAATGGGTTTGCATCTGCTCGAGTTGTTGTGGGGTTGGCGGTTTGGTTAGGGGGGTATCTCCCCAACTGGGAAGGGAGTTAGACATATTGGCAACTGGTGACATAATTGTTTTTATTTGATGTTTTTCTTGTTTCTTTAATATAGCAATAGGAGTCTTTTATGAGTTTAGAAGCCAGTGCGGCTGATGTGGCAATTAAGCAAAATTTAGAACAATTTTTGGTAGTTTTATCTGTTTCCTTGAGTGTTGCCACTGTTTCTCGTATCTTTTCTTGGTTTCGACAAATTCCTTATACTCTTTTATTAGTGATTGTGGGTTTAGGTTTAGCCTTTGTTGATGTCCGTTTGGTTAATCTTTCTCCAGAACTAATTTTAGAGATTTTCTTACCTCCTTTACTGTTTGAAGCAGCTTGGAATATTCGTTGGCGAGAGTTAAAAGAAAACTGGATTCCTGTGGTTTTATTTGCTGTGGTAGGGGTCATTATTTCTGTGGTTGGCATTGCCCTCGCCTTGAGTCAATTAACCAGTTTAGCTTTACCAATCGCTTTATTAGTAGGGGCCAGTTTATCAGCAACCGATCCGGTTTCGGTGGTGGCTTTATTTCGAGAGTTAGGGGCTAGTAAAAAGTTGACTGTTTTAATGGAAGGAGAGAGTTTATTTAATGATGGGGTGGCCGTTGTTGCTTTCTTATTATTAGTAGGGATTCCTTTAGGAACGGACGTTTTTTCGATTACTAATACGGTGGCAAATTTCTTTGTTTTTGTGGGCATTGGAATTGGAGTTGGTTGTTTAGTGGGTTTTGGTATTTCTTATTTAACTCAACGGTTTGATCTCCCTTTAGTGGAACAATCTTTAACTTTAGTTTCTGCCTATGGCACTTATTTGATTACGGAGGAATTAGGGGGATCTGGGGTGATTTCTGTGGTAACAGTAGGTATTATTTTAGGTAATTTTGGTTCTCGTATTGGTATGAATCCTAGAACTAGATTATTGGTATCTGAGTTTTGGGATTTCTTAGCGTTTTTTGTTAATTCGATTGTCTTCTTATTGATTGGTGATCAAATTCGTTTTGATAGTTTAAGTGATAATTTAGATATTATTACTGTAGCTATTATTGCTGTTTTAATAACTCGCTTAGTTGCTATTTATGCCCTGGCAAACTTGAGCAATATTTTTACAAAAGTTGATATCAGTTTACCAGAGCAAACTGTACTGTGGTGGGGCGGTTTACGGGGTTCAGTTTCTATTGCCCTGGCCTTAAGTGTTCCTGTTTCTTTAAGTGGAAGACAAGATATTATTGATACTGTGTTTGGGGTAGTTTTATTTACTCTTTTAATTCAAGGATTAAGCACTCAATGGGTACTAAAAAAGTTAAACTTAGTTGGAGATCAATCATTACGTCAAGAATATTCAGAATTGTTAGCAAGAAAAACAGCATTAGGGCGAGTGATTGAATATTTGAAGACACTAGATGAATCCCCGAATATTGATTCTGAGTTTTATCGTTATGAAAAAGAATTAGTGAAGGGACAATTACAGTCGATAGAGAAAAAAATCAGTAAATTTCAACGAGAATATCCTGAACTAAAATCCATTGCTATGCAACAATTAAAAGAAACATTATTGGATATCGAAGCAGATACCTATGCAGAATTAATTCGTAATGGAAAACTAGGTAAAAATCTCTCTCCTGTTATTCTAGATACATTAACCGAAGCAGAAGAGTCTTAGAGAATCTATTAAAAAAATCCCCTACACATCGAGCATAGAGGAGAATATTAACAAATAGAATGGTTAGTGACATCCTCCCACGCTAACTGCTAGGCAGTATAGCGTGGGCTTCCCGACTCACGACGGGATATTTCTGCCCACAGGGGTATTCCCCTACGCCAGTTATCTAGG